>JAJZXP010000033.1 GCA_021806345.1 Thermoplasmata archaeon
CCCTGTTCTTCGAAAGTTATCCTAAAGAACTGTTGTACCCTGTATTTGTATATCTCTCCATTGTTCGATGCCGTGAATATATCCTGAATTTCGGAGTTAAAAATTATACCTTGCAATGGAACATTTGTATCACCATTCAAAAGGTAGGGGGCGCTTCCAAAGATTGTCAAATTTGACGGATTGACTATGTAGATCATTGTTTGGTTTCCAGCTGTCTGAATATATGTCAATCCATTGAGTTTATCATAGGAGGATGCAATTCCTAAACTGTTAACCTTGACTGGAGTCCCAACATCTCCATTCGAATAATTGTAAGACAATAATGCATAAGAATTACCATACTTGCCAGACAGATAGAGGATTTGACCATAACCTGAATAGAAAACAGATTGGGGATCAAATCCGGAAGGAAGTGAAATAGTGGTTTGAATCTTTAAGCTGACATTCAGAATAACCAATTCATTTGAGCTTTCATTTACAGAATATACATTTCCATTTTTAGCGTAAAAATAATATGAATAATCATTATAATTCCCAGTGTTGCTAACTATTTTTGAAACACTCCGATTGACAAAGTCAACTCCAAAGTATCCCGTTTGTGGGCTAAATGCAATCACCTGAAAGTTTCCAATCCCGCCTTCAATTGTGGCATATACCCCAGGAAAGCCTGAAAGAGATACGTTTTCTTCGATTTTCAAGTTATTTGGATTTATTTCAGAAAGGTTTCCTGTATTCTCAGAATAAGCATATAACATATCACTGGAATTCTGAAAGATCAATGTTTCCAAACCAACTTTTTGGTTAAAGTTTAATACAGTGATTACAGAACCGCTTACGGAATTTAGCGCATAAATCTTTGACAGATTTGTATCAAGGTAGAACATTCTATTAAGGAGAGGATCTACAACAAGTGATGATGAAACTCTTTTTTCGTTTACTATTTTATTCGAATTCAAACGAATTTTTTCCGCACTTGTTGTGATATTGGCGACAGGATTAATTTTGGAAATTTGTTTCAACAATGTCTGATTGTATAAACTTTCAAATTCAACCGAAATCACGCTGTTGGTTTTACCACACACGGTAAATGTGTAGTTATCCGGAATTGCGGTAAAGTCTGAGGAGCCGCTTATGATTCCAGTGTATGTTCCATTACTCAAATTTAGGGAAAATTCTGTTCCGGTGGCAATTTCTGTCAGATTGTCTAATTTTATTTTCCAGAACTGTCCGTTTCCCAATCCAGTTTCCTTAAATATTCTCCCATAAGATGGAATAAAAGAATAAAATCCCTGATCTATTGATCCAGTCGAATAAGTGATATTCCACTTCCCTTTTGTTTCCGAGAATGAAATATTGTATGCATTTGCGGGAATTCTTTTACTGCTTCCAGTAAATGGCAACGATTCTGTGCTCTGGTAACTGTTTTTTCCGGTCTGCATCTGATAAGTTTGCATACATATTTCAGTATTTTTTGAAAATGTCACATCACCATTGGGATACAGAGACGTTAGAGTGCTCTGGGGATCAAGTACGCCAGATTGCTCTACAATCCTTTTTGGTATTCCGGAATCCGAAAAGGTATTTGGTTCATAGGAATAGTTTCCTCCCCCTACGATATATGACGATCCTGGAACATTTAAGGATATCTTATGTCCCGCCAGTTCAAAAAGGAGAATCGAACCCATTACGTTTCTATTGTTTATAAGAGAATCTCCTACTTTGTAGGTAAATTTGTCAATCGAATTCATTATGTCTGAACCTGCTGATTTATTGTATGCCTGGAATTTTATTGATGAACTGGTATATGGAAAACAACTGATTAGACCATAACTCATAATATAAGAACCGTTTTGAAGTTGCGTGAAATTTTCAAATGATATGATTTTGTATAAAAGTGATCCAAGTGCATCGGCGAGATAAAATATCTGATCAACAGAAAATCCACGTTCAGTTTTGCCACTTAGGGTTGAATTTGCAAACGCTGAACTTATGTTAACAATTTCCTGAATACTGGATACAGAATTGGGGTCATATGCAAAAGTACTGTTCAAAAGAAATACGGTGAGATTGTATGCGTTGATTGATCCCCATCCAGTTACAAGATTATACCCTCTTTCTGCACCGTATTCATCATTTGCTCCCTTATGTACATTGAAGAATGGATATAGAGGAAGGGCTGAATCAAAATTATTTTTGTTCAGAAACGAAATCGATCCGGTTGGTCCAAACATTTGCCTATTTGCAATGCTGTAGATCATTGGATTTAGATATCCCAAAGAAGGTTTTCCATACATTCTTAACACGGCATCAATTTCGGAAACTATACCAGCTTCAACCGGTGAGGCAATACTCGTTCCTGCCACACCACTTAGAATCCTCTGTCCATTGGTTGATATGCACATTGCTGTATTGTTTGCAATGGCCCCTATGTCGGGGACTCCCAATCCCTTCCCACCAATAACACTATTCGCTTCAGTATTTCTCTGCCACTGAGTTTCAGGAAAAACCTGGCTTATTCCCCCAACACTTCCTACAGGTGTTCCGATTTTAAATAATCCCAATATGGACTCTTCGATAGTTTCATACCACGCAACCTGGCTCTTTATCTGAAGATTGCTGTTAAGGAATAAACTTGTCCCTCCAACAGAAGTGATGCCGAAATAGTTGTATGCCATTGAAGCAGGAAAATTCAAAAAATCATTGGAATAGTTTGGATTGGTCTGATATTCAGAAGAGGAGGGATTATTCCCGGAATCTCCGCTGCTGGCCAGAATAGAAATTCCTCTCGCCTGAGCTTCCTGAAGATATTCATACCAAGTCGTGTCATTAAATTCTGGTGTTCCCCAGGAATTTGAGACAACTGACACATTGTTTAGAGATGAATATTTCTGTGAGGGATTCAGGATAAACGCCAGAGCAGAATTGAGGCAAGCCTCTGTTGGTTGAGGACCATATACGTTAAATATGGAAGATCCTGGAGCCATACTTCCCACCATTTCCAAATCAAGTGTATTTTCTATGTATGCGCCGGTTGTATCTTCGTCCGCAGATGGGCCGGGTGGTACCGCATGGTCCAATGGAACGCCATATATCTTTGAGTGCGGTTCTCCTGAAGGTAAGGTAGAATTATAATAATTGTAAACATCAGTTGGGTCAAATGGGGCCACATGTTGTCCAGTGGAGGAATTTCCCGCCCAAAGTATGGTTGCGATGACTTCCCCAGTTGGAAATGTTATATTAAATAATGACTGCTCACTGTAGGCAACCTGGAGTTCAGAACCAAACACATATTGTTGCCCATTGCTGGTAGTGATTGGTTTAGGGTATCCCGTCTGTGTAGTTATATTGGAAGGTAATTTGCAAGTCATGGAAAGAGGTGACATCATGGCAACACCAGCATCAGTCAAACCTGAAATTTGAGAAACCTGACCTGCAATTGAAGATGGCAAATTTGGAGGAGCATTGGGAAAATAAACACTATTTATACCGCTTTTCACTATTTTTGTTCCGAAAATGGATTCTATGGCATTTGCATTCCCCTGTATTTTTATAGAAATTCTATCACTGTAAGTTCTAATCTGGACACCAGAAAAACTTTCGAAAAAATTTAAATCCCTTTCATAGGATGAAGCGGATATGGAAAAGTTAGCTGCAAACTCAGATCTTGTCATATAACTATGATAGAGCGGAGAACTGGGTGTTGAAAGTCCCTTAAGATATGCTGATAGCCTTGTCTGGTTAGATAGTGCAAATGTCACTAAAACCTGCAGATTCCCTAAATAATCTTTAAAATTTCCTGAAACGTTGATATGCTGTGCACACGGGATATCTACTCTTGAACCGAGAGAAACCACTCCATTACCACTGCCTTTTTCACCCCCAGTCATCCCAGTGTTTGTGTTAGGAAATCCTAAAATAACAGAAGAAATCATCATAAGGGCTGCAATTACAGATAACGCCTTCACTAGGTAAGCCCAAACTATCTTCATCTTAGGCATTCAGTTAAAAAGTGAATAATAAAGTTTCTCAATAATTTCATCAGGTAAGTCACTTTTCACTTGAGATCAAATTGAATAGGTTTTTGATTGATAGAATTATGTCAACATATGGAAGAAACTAGCAGAGATCTGATGAATCCATTTCCGTGGTACTCAAAGATGAGAAGAGAAAGACCAGTTTTTATGGACAACCAGTACAATCTCGTTAATGTTTTCAAGTACCATGACGTGAAAAGAGTCCTGGGAAATTTTAATGAGTTTTCTTCCCAGTTCGGCAAAGCGTTTAACCCTGCAGGAGGACCAATCTCTGAAAGCATAATAAACTTAGATCCACCAAGCCATACAAAATTAAGAAACATTGTTTCGAAGGCCTTTACTCCTAAGGCTATTGAGAAAATGGAACCCAACATCAGGGAAATTACGGAAAATTTGATGGATGGAAAAGGTGGAAAAGACGTAGATATAGTATCAACTCTAACATCGCCACTTCCAATAACCATCATAGCCAACATGCTTGGAATTCCATTAAAGGACATGGATAGATTCAAAAGATGGTCAGATACAATAATAGGTGGTTATGAAGAAAGCGTAGGAGATTTTAAGACAACAATGAAGGAAATTATATCCTATTTCCAGCGCCTTATGGAAGAGAAAAGAAAAAATCCGGATGATAGTTTAGTGCACTCAGTAATAAGTGCAGAGGTGGATGGAGAAAAATTGTCAACTATGGAAAGCCTTGGTTTTTTTGTTCTCTTGTTAGTGGCTGGGAATGAAACAACAACAAATCTTCTTACAAACGCACTTTTAACATTGGATGAGAATAAGGGAACGTTTGAATCTCTTAAGTCGGATAGGTCGCAGATCAAAGGTGCACTTGAAGAAGTCCTGAGGTACCGCAGCCCGGTACAGTCAATCTACAGAGTGGCAAATAAGGATATGGATTTAGACGGTTATGCTTTAAAGAAAGGAAATATACTGGTTCCATGGATTGGTTCAGCCAACAGGGATGAAGAAGTTTTCCCAGATGCAGATAAATTCATAATGGATAGAAAAGATATCAGGCATATAGCCTTCGGGGAAGGTATCCATTATTGCCTGGGAGCACCTCTCGCGAGACTTGAAGCCAAATTGACCCTGGAGTACCTCACTGAGAACTTTTCTTCCTATAAAATTCTCAGAGAAAGACCAATGATACCGCAAAACAGTTCTATTGTGTACGGGATGAGGGAATTGTGGGTAAATTTTTCCAAATAATTTTAGATAGTGGAGTATGACTTGAAGTGATCAGATGATAAACTGCGTAATTTTAGACATGGATGGTACACTGTTGGATTCGGAATCAATTTCCAGAGAAGCAACAAGTATTGGTTTCAAACAGATATTTGGTAGGGAATTGACAGATGAGGAACACTCACTTCTCATCGGGAGACCTGTGCAAAAGATAATGCGGGAAAAGTATGGGGAAAATGGAGAAAAAGCTTACGTTATAGGTAGGGATATTTTCAATCAAAGCATTCATAAAATTGAACTCTTTCCTGGAGTATTAGAAATGTTAAAGGAATTGACACAACATAAATACTCACTCGGATTAGTGACCTCAAGTCACAGAACTACTGCGAAATACTTTTTAGATAAAACCTGCATATCTTCATTATTCAAGTGTATAATCGGGCAGGAAGATACTGAGAACCATAAACCACATCCCGAACCATTAAAAAAATGCATCTCTCAACTGGGTTTTACAGCAGAGCAATCTGTATACATAGGGGATCAGCCCTACGATATTGAAGCAGCAAGAGCGGCGGGAATGAAAAGCATTGGAGTGACATGGGGTCCCGGGCTTGAGAACATTCTAAGACTGGAAGAGCCAGACTTTATTTGCGACGATCCCTCTGAAGTTATTTCTAAATTAAAGAGACTTTAAGATGCGAATGATTTTATCATCTTGAAGACTTTTAGAAGTTCATTGCCCTTTTTAACACCCATTCCGATGCTCTTTTGATCCATGTCAGCAATTTTCTTTTTTATCTTCCTCTCATTCTCCAAACCTAAATACGGTATTGCTACCGAAACTTCAGTTGATAGGATACCCGTTTCTCCTATGGAATTCTTAACAGTTTCGATTAAATCCTCAAATATGGAAATCATAAACTTTCTTGCATCCTCATTCTTCATCAATGAGAAAATCGCGAATGGAACGTCCTGTGGTTTCACTATTGCCTCTTCAATCATCTTCAAAATTTTCTTGAAATTCTTTTTTCCGGAAGCTCTCGTCATCCCATTCATAATATTGTATTTATCAGTATCGTCTGTAGCTATAAGATAGGCCTCTACCATATCATCAATTTCATGGCTTGTTAATCCTTTACTGACAGAAATGAGCTCGCGATCATCAGGGCTCACTAGAAAATAATTCTTAAACAGTCTCGCTTTTTCACTGGCGTACTCCTGATCATTAAAAGCGAGTAAAACATTAGCTTCTTTTAATGTCAATACATCCATCGTTTTCAGTTTTGTAGAATCTTCATATCTTTCTATGAGGGTTTTGGCAACACTGTTTGCAATTCGTTGGAATTTGGCAGATTTTCCCACTATTGCCTGCATATATTGCAAATTCCTGACAGTCAATGTAGTGGCCGGACTTTCTCCATTTTCAGCCATTTCTACACATAAATCTGAAAACCAGTCAAAATTCTTAAGTCCCGATATGAACATGAAATAACCGTTGTTAGCCCTGTAAGCTTCGTCCAGGCTCGTACTATTCGATATTCTTTCCGGTTCCCATTCCTCATAAAGTGTCAAATAATACCCAGTTCCGTCCACATTTATTCCCTTAAGCTGCTCAATTTGGATCTCCATTTTCTTTTCTTCCATCAGAATGGTCTTTAATCCGCTTTCGCTCCAGATGAAAAGAGGTATTTTCCAAATTTTATCAGATTTCTGTTCTTCAAGTACAAATTTTTCCTGTTCTAGTTCGAGTTTTGTTCCATCATATTTGACCTTCACAACGGGAAAACCCTCCAATCCAATCCAGCTTTCCAAAATAGAATCTACTGGCAATCCTGATGCATTTCCAATTCCATTCCAAAGTTCACGGCCTGTTGCGTTACCATATTTGAAATTGTTAAGGTAGTTTCTCAAACCCTCCTTGAATTTTTCATCTCCTACGTATTTATGTATCATTCTGAGAATGCTGCCACCTTTTCCATAACTTATCTCGTCAAATATTTCTTCGATCTCTTCTGGAGTTTCTACTTTAACGTCTATGGGATGTGTGCTGCTCAGGCAGTCCAGTTTCATGGAGGAAACAGTTTTCTTAAGATAATATGCTTTAATTTCCTCGTATTCTGGATAAATAGTGTTTACACACAGAGAAGACATAAATGTTGCAAAACTTTCGTTGAGCCATAAATCGTTCCACCATTGCATTGTAACAAGATTTCCAAACCACTGATGCGCAAGTTCGTGCGCTATTGTTGTTGTAATGTAAATTCTTGATGAAGTGTCTGAATTTTCATTGTGCAGCAGTGCATCTTCCCTGAACGTTATCGCTCCCCAATTTTCCATTGCTCCGGCTGCAGAATCTGGTACAGCTATAAGATGCAGTTTTGGCAGGTCGTAAGGTATTCCAAAATATTCGCTGTAGAAATCAAGGCATTTTGCCGCAACCTCAAGTGGGTAGTCATCACTTCTAAGTTCACTTCCAGGTACTGCCAGTGTGATATGAACATCCCCATGTTTGATGGTTCTCGTTGTAAATTTTCCAACACCGATATATACCAAATATGTGGACATTTTCGGTGTATCCTTAAAGGTAATTATCTTTCCGCCTTCTACATTTTGAGCAGACTCTATTGGCATATTGCTTATTCCTTCATATCCATCCTTCACTTTCATGGATATTGAAAATACTGCTTTCATGGATGGTTCATCGAAGCATGGAAAGGCAAAAGGCGCACCAGTAGGTTCAAACTCAGTGCTAATCATATCTATATCTTTTCTCTGGATTTGGTAAATTCCGGTTATTCCTTTAGTAAACTGAGATTCATAATTAATTTCAATACTATTTTTCCCTTCAATTATAGGAATCTGAATTCCTAACTTTTTTTTATCGGCATCATAGTTAAATTTTAACTCCTCATCTTTGCATTTAACACTTCTTATATTCATTCCTTTGCAGTCCAAAAATATATTTTCGTCACGAGTCATTAAGTCTATAATTTCAACTGCTTTGAAACCGTCTGTTGCTGTAAAATCAAAGTTCAGGGTATACTTTTGAACGTCAACCGTCACGATTAGGTAATTAAATAATAGGATATATTTATATCATAAGTTTTTTAATTCTCTCTCCATCTTGTCAAATACTTCGCTATGGCGAAGTAAACAGCTGTCTCAAGAATCATTACCAGAAACATGGCTGTAAACAGTCCATTGTTCCACGGTTCCAATCCAAATACCATCTGTGCAGAAACAGCTGCGGGCGTAGCTGGTGAGAGTGACATTGCATAAATCAATCCATAATTTCCTAATTTGCCATCAAGGAAGGTATACGGATAGAAGGTTGGCGGGATAACGGTCATCACAATCGACAATATGGATGTAATTCCCCATATATTTCTTACATGATTTACCATGCTTGATATTATGAAAGAGATGGCAGATGTGGATAAAATAAGTATCACAATTAGGAATATCATATAGAGAGCAGTTATGATATCATATAAATGATAATAGGCACCTAGGAAAGCGTAAACCACTATTCCGGGTATAGAAAAAGCGAGGAAACTTAAAGTCATACTCAGCATATAATCTATCGGCGTAACTTCACTGGCAACATACATTTCCTGTATTCGCAGTTGAAGCCTCATAAACGTTGCATCTCCAGCACTTTGCAGTCCAATGGATGCAATCAGCGTTATCATTCCTCCCACAACAGCATACTGAACAAGTGTTCCCTGAGTGAGAACGTAAACAACGAATAGCAATGTTAGAGGAGTGACCAGTGAAGCAATAATATATGATGGAGCCCTGACAATAATCTTAATTCCATAGTACCATGAAAAAAACAATATAAATTTAAGATTCAAGATCCACACCTCTCATTATGAATAGGTCGTCGAGAGTTATCTTCTTTACAGTAAAGCCCTCTCTGACATAGTAGTCGGAGTTTTCAATATCATCATATTTCACGAAAAGTCCGCCAATTTTAAACGAATCGTTCAGATCCTTATTTGATTCCACTCTAATTTTCCCTTTAAATCTTGCAAGCAGCTGTTTCACCGTTCCTCGGTCTATTATTCTCCCATTATCCTGAAGGTAAACCTTTTCCGAGAGGTTCTCGGCCTCTTCCATGTAATGAGTCGTGAGTACTATGTTACCTTGGAGTTTCTTTATTGCGGACCATACCTGGAGCCTTGACAGTGGATCCAATCCTGTAGTTGGCTCATCAAGAAAAACAAGATCTGCGTTGGAGGCCAGTGCCAGAGCTACAAACATCTTTCTTTTCATCCCACCACTTAGGGTATCTGATGGTTTATTCCTAACATCCCATAAGCCAACGACCTCCAGGGCTTCCAGTGCAGATTTCTTTGCATCGGATATGCTAAATCGCCTGCCTAAAAGGTACATGTTAACCTGTTCGTAAGGGGACAGGATACCAAGTGGGGATGCTTCCTGTGGTATGCTCGCAAGGACTTTCCTCAATTTGTGTGCATCTTTAACAATATCAAGTCCATTTATCAAAGCCGAACCTGATGTAGGATAGAGTTGAGTCGACAGCATTCTTAAAAGTGTTGTCTTTCCTGCGCCGTTTCTTCCAATCAAAGTGCAAACTCGTTTGTCAATAACTTCCGATATGTCGTCCACTGCGGTTTTTCCACCCTTATAAACCTTTTTTAAATGGTTGATTTCGATCATATAATACCTTAAACTCCATTTTCATTGTCCAAACTTGGAGGTTTCTTTGATCTCATTACCATTCCAACTACCAGTATGATAAATGAAACCCCTATTACCAATAGACCTATCAGAAGTATTACTCCCAAATCCGTAAATGTTCCAAAGTTACTCGTGAATGAATAAGCGGTTCCGCTCTGGGGTCTTGTTATTGAAACAAGATAATAAGAACCCTTTCCTTCCAGAAATTCCGTTGAATACCCAAAACTATTATTTCCTATTCCAGGAAGCGAATATTGCTTGATATTCGAGGAGTTCACCAAACTGAGATCACTTGACTTGATCAAATAAAATGTCGCATTTCCTTCCAGGCCTATAAACCCGTCATTGGCCGTTATGTTCATTTCTCTGGAGTCATACATTGAATTCTTTATTGTAAATGTGTGACTTACAGTAAGATAGTCAGAAGTTAAACTTATTCCTGCAACCACCATAACTATCCCAAGGATAATTAAAATGAGTCCTGCTCTTACAAAAGGCTTTCTCATAGGCTGAATATCTACATAAGTAAGAAGTAGATTAACTTGGTGACCGTTCTGACAAGCATCCATAGGTCTACCCAGTAAACATTTAAGAAAGTGTCTGTAATATATTTTCATTGACAGGTGTGGGGTTTAACGTTGTTTCCAGTGGAAGCAAGGGAAACAGTACAGTGATATGGGACCAGGACGACGTGATCGTCATTGATTTTGGAATATCTGTTAAAAAATTCAACAAAAGAATGGAAGAATTAAATCTTAAGGAAAAAACAAAATCCATACTGATCACACACGAACATTCGGATCATAGCTCCGGTTTAGGGGCAGCGTCACGTCTTCTTGGAGCGGACATATACCTCAGGTACAAAACAAAAATGGTTATGAAACTGGATAAAGCTTTCAACGTCGGGGAAGATCTGTTGATTGGTAATTTCTACATAAAGCCCCTTTCTGTTTCCCATGATGCAATCGATCCGGTAGGTTATGTCATAGAAAGAAAGGGTGTGAAAATATCTCTTTTTTCAGATTTAGGATATTTTCCAATGGATTACTGTGACATAGTTTCTGGATCTAATCTAATAGCCATGGAGGCGAACCACGATACAGAAATGCTAAGAACAGGATCATACCCAGAGATGCTGAAACGAAGAATAATGGGAAATCAGGGACATATGTCAAACACACAGTGTGCCCAGGTTTTGGAAAATGTCAGTCAGAGATCATCAGGTCTCATACTACTGCACCTATCAGATGAAAATAATACGATAGAAACTGCGTATCAGACAGTAAGAGACCATCTGGATAATAGAAATATTGGATACAGGAGCATTGAATGCGCCAGACAGCTAGTTGGCTCCTCTGTTTATGAGGTATAATTATGATGAGAATTGGTTTTATAGGTTTCGGGAGGATGGGTATTCCCATTTCAGAAAAAATAGAAAGATCGTTCGGCTTAGCTTCATGCTACAACAGAACAAGGGAAAATATTCCCACGCATCTCAGGGAAAAAGCAAAGGAAAGTCCAGATGTGGTATTATCGACTTCAGACATTGTTTTTATGATTGTAACAGACTCCACGGCATCCATGGAAATTTTGAGGAAAATAGGAAATAGTGGAAAAGGAAAAATTCTAATTGATATGTCCACAATTTCGTACGAGCAGTCTATCCAAAATCATCAGTATGCAGAAGAGTTAGGTCTCAATTATATGGATGCACCTGTCATAGGAAGCGTTCCCGCTGCGGTGAATGGTTCGCTCGCAATAGTCTGTGGAGGAAAGGTCGATACATTTGACATGATAAGGGCCATTCTCCAGAGTTTCACATCAAAGCAGATTTACTGTGGTAAAGGCGGAAATGGGATTGGAGTAAAATTAGTAAATAACATGGTTATGGGAATCAATATGCTGGCTGTAGCTGAAGGTCTCGCACTTTCGCGTGCCATAGGTTTAGATGATAGAACTACAACTGAAGCTCTTCAAAGTGGAGGAGCAGCTTCAAGAATTTTAGAACTTAAGAAAGAAAAGATGATCAAGGGAGATTTTTCAACGCAATTTTCTCTGGAACATCAGCTAAAGGATATAAAATATGCAGTAGAACTTCAGAGAAGCCTTAAGGTACCAGATTTTTTGACTTCAATGGCTGATAGCATATACCTGTTGGAAAATGAAGAGCATGGCAAGGATGACATGTGTTCTGTAATGGAATACTATAAGAAAAAGAGAATAAATGATTGAACTTTTTAGCGAAATTGCCGAAGTAGTAGTCTTACTTGTTTTGTTTTCAACACTCCTGATAGGTTCATATTCAGACATTAAAAAGAGGGAAGTGGACAGAATCTTATTCTTGCCACTAATGGTATTAGCACTCCTGGTAAATGTACTTCTGTTTAAGTTATACGCAATATCTTTGTTCTCTTCTGTACTGTTTCTATGTCTTTTCTTTTCATACAATACAAAACTTTATGCATTGATAACTGCGTCAACCATAGTCCTGGGGTTGGTTGCAATATTCATCTTTGAGCCATCCCAAATGATTACTTGGTCTCTGGAGTCACTATTTTCCCTGCTTGTTCTTGGTGAAATCCTGTTTGGCGTTGGGGATATCAAAGCGATAGTTTCGGTTATTTTTTCCACAATATTTTTGCCATTCAACCTTCTTAGAGATTCTGTTTTGATTCCCTTCTCCTTCGTCTTTACAATTAACCTTGGTCTAGTATCAGTTGCTGCAATGTTTTGGGGTTTTTACAGCCTGTATAAACTTTCTGGTACTATAGGTATGAGAGCTTCAGCAGAAAATATTAAGGATATTAATCCGGTAATTTTCCACACTTTCGAATATAGAGAAAATAAATACATAAGATACAACATACCATTCATTGAATTCATTCTGTTCGCAACCATAATAACATTCATAGGTGTTAAATTCCAAGTCCCGTTTTAGATTAAGATGAAGCGAACCCTTGTCTTGAATCCTGTTCGTATTTTCAACCCTTTACCCTTAGACAGAATAATAAAAGACAGCCAGGACGAAATAGAAATTCTTGAAGACATGTCGGTTGTTATAGAAAATGGAAAGATCAGAGAATTAATAAATTCAGGTCGCGCTGAAAGGGAAATGGGAGATTACAACATCATAGACTGTTCAGGAAAGGCCATACTCCCGGGATATGTTGACAGTCACACTCACTTGGTGTACAGTGGAGACAGGTCAGAGGAATTTGAGATGCGTTCAAGAGGTGTTTCATATCTTGAACTTCTCCAGTCTGGCAACGGAATTCTCAGAACGCTTGAAAGCACGAGGAAAGCAAGTCTCTCTCAATTGGTGAATCAATCAATGAAACGATTGAAACGACATTTGGAAAATGGAACTACAACTATGGAGATTAAGACTGGATACGGACTAGATTACAAAAACGAAAAGAAAATGTTAGACGCTATGTATAAACTGGAAAAATTAACCCGGGTAAAAATTGTCAAAACATTGCTTCCATTGCATGCCGTACCAAAAGACCAGGGGAGGAATGAATACCTAGAATTATGCCAAGATAGAATAATCCCAGATCTCTGGAAACGATCAGATTTTATAGATTCTTTCTGTGATAATGGGGCATTCACTGTGGAGGAGACAAGAAATTTTTTCAGGGAATGCATGAAATATGGCAGAAAGTTCCGGCTTCATGCAGATGAACTGGAAAATATCGGGGCATCTTTACTCACTGAAGAATTTCCAATAATCTCCATAGATCATCTCCTTCACTCAAAAATGAGGGATATAAAAAGGGCTTTTAAAAATGGTGCGATTCCGACCATACTCCCAGGTACTGCATTATCCCTAGGAGAAAATTATCCGCGGGTTGATGAATGGTTAAATGAGGGAATTCCTGTAGGTGTGGCATCTGATATTTCACCACTTTCTCCAGTCCCGGATATGAAGTTTCATGGATTTCTGGCAATAAAATACTGTGGAATGACTCCCAAAGAGGCATTCAATGGCATGACCAGCATCTCGTCACACAGTCTTGATCTGGATAAAAAGAAAGGACAAATTGCAGCGGGATTTGATGCGGATATATTAATAAGTGACGTGAAAGAGGTCAGAGACACGTTTTACAACTGGGCGAATACTGAATTTACAGTTATTTTGAACGGACAAGTTCACGATTTTAAAAAAACTTGAGAAAATCAATTAAGCCCAATTGATATTATCCAGAGTTGGCATATCTTGACCCTGGAAAGGTCATAGCGAAGTTGAAGGAACTTAATGCAAGAAGAATTCTTTTGCAATTACCAGACGGTCTGAAACCAAGTGTTTTCAGATATTATAACGAACTGTCAAGGGATTTTGATGTTATAGTGAGTTCATCAGGTTTTTATGGTGCATGTGACACGGGAACAATGGACGAATGGAAAAATGTTGATGCTGTTGTTCAGCTGGGGCATACAGAGATTCCGAACGTCCCATATAGGATTCCCGTTATTTTTGAGGAATATGTTCATGAAGATTACAGAGGATTTCATGATCTTGATCTTTCTGAACTGAGGAAGAAGAAGTACGGAAAGATAGGGGTAGCATATTCCATACAGTACAGGAAAGCCGCCCAGGAGTTAAAAGATTTTTTAATGGAAAACGGATTTGAAGTATCCATAGGAAAGCACGATGGAAGACTGAAGTATGATGGACAGTTATTGGGATGCAATTTTAGTCCACTTCATGAACTTGAGACATGGGCAGACTGCCACGTGGTAGTCTCAACAGGGGTTTTTCATTCCCTTGGAGCACAACTGGCTGTTGAGAAGGAAGTGTATGTCCTGGACATGAGTGAGCCCCAGAGGCTTAGATCAATGAAGGATGAAGCCGATAGACACATAAGAAAAAGATTCATCAATATGTCTAGGGCTTTGGAAGCAAAGAAATTTGTTGTAGTTGTAGATACGAAAATAGGTCAATATAGGTTGAATCTCGCAAAAAAGATCATGAAAGACATTAAGGAGATGGGCAGAGAAGTTGTCCTCGCCTATTCCAATGAATCTTCACCAGCTGAATTTGAAAATATGATGGCGGATTGTATAGTTTTCACAGGATGCCCAAGGGTTGCAACAGATGATTTCGACAGATATAAAAGTCCAATACTTACGGCTCAGGAATTTAACATGATATTCAAAAAGAAGGGAAATGGCAAATATATAATGGACGAGATAGTCAATGTAGATACTATGCCGTGACAAGTGGTTTTCCTATCAGATAAGTTGGCCCAGTTTCCACGATTTCACATTGAATTTTTGTGAACTTCTCCATTTTTCCGGGAATTACAACCGGTCTGTATGCATCATCCCTTCCAACGCTTGTTTCCCTCCTCCCATCCTCTGTTATCATTATTTCCCTAACAGTTCCTATAAGCTTCTCATAATTTTCACTAATTATTTCCTTATGAATTCTTGAATATTCTGCACTCCATTTCTTTACATTGTTCGAAGGTAGTGTCTTTTTATTAAAATCCCTTGTAAACTGTCTGGGTGAAAATGTTGTTATATTCACAATATCAGGCCTGCTTTTATAAAGAAGATCAACGGTACTCTGGAATGATTCCTCATCTGATCCTGGGTATCCCACAATTATGTCAGTTGAAAAAACACTATCCGGGAATTCCTCTTTAAATCTGTTATTAATCATGTAATAAGAATCAACAGTGTATTCTCTGTTCATCAGTTGTAATATTCTGTCATCTCCATCTTGGACTGGGAGATGCATGAATTTGAAAACCTTTTCAGATCTGTAAGAGTCAATCAAACCATCAATAATTTTTTCTGTATTTTTTGGTTCCATCATTCCCACTCTCAACTTAAAATCTTCAGGAATACAGGTTAAAGTTTTAACAAGTTTATCTAAGGACGTCCCTATATCTAATCCATAGGCAGCTGTATCAAGGGAACTGATTCTGATTTCCCTAACTCCGCGATCCAGAATCATACTAACTTGATTTACTATCTTTTCTGGGTGTCTGGACAGGAGTTTTCCTCTTGCAACCCTCGATATGCAGAAGTTGCAATTCCCTGTACATCCTTGATTAATGGGAATTCCATCAAGGATTGAAGTCTCCTTAATTTCTATATCGTCTATTTTCCCTCTGTATAAGTCTCTAAATTCTGAGGGCGTGATCAGATCAACGTTCTTCTCTTTGAGTACACCGGAAGAAGTTGGTGGAAGACATCCAATAACTTTTGTATTTCCAAAATTGGAAAGTTCCCCGATTCTCTGGATCATTTTCCTTTCAGTCTTTCCTATAACTACGCAGGTTCCAATTACTCTTATATCTGCTTCTTTTGGATCGCTTGTTATGGAGTCCCCTTCTTCCATGATACTGTTAATGTAAAGGCCCGTCTCAGATTTTTCCTGAGTGCAGCCGTACGCCTCAACATAAATCTTCCTTGGCATTGCTCCATTGGAATTTTAAACCCAATGTTAAAACTTTTGACATTAATTGATGAAATAATGATATTGTGAAGCGGAAATCTTAACGGCTGAAATTCCCAGATCTATTTAATTTAAATTCGAATTAGATTAAAAAAGGGTTAATAATTAAATTTTTCACTCTGAAATAAGAGTTTTACCTTCACCTATAACAGTCCTTGCAAATGAGTCGAACTGGAACGGATCTTTATTCCATACGGTTAAGGAAGCTAATTTTCCATTTTCAAGTGTTCCAAGATTATCCAGCCCGAGGATTTCTGCTGGCCTGGAAGTAACGTAAGAAACACACTGTTCCTTAGTGGCACCAAATCTCATAAAGTGCCTCGTAGTAAGGAATAGGGTTCTCTGTAATATTACAGGGTGGTCACTTATCAGAGCGAATCGTGTTCCTGAATTTTGGACATACTGGACATTTCTCCAGGTTTCGTGCTTTAGTTCAACCTTGTATGGATGCGAATCCAGGGGGCCATATACCAAAGACAGGTCTCTTTTCTTGATTTCCTCAAAAATACTTTTGCTGTGGAAATCCATTCCATGGTTTATTATTGGTTTTATTCCAAATTGGTCAACCAGTCCCATCAGGAAATGTGCATCATCTTCCTTATGTAGATGGCACATTATTTTATAATCACCCTTAATAAGTTTGATTAGAAATTCTGTTTCATTATCTATCTCATCAATAGTTTTTTTCCCGTTCTCAATCAGGTTCATTGCTTTTTTCGCTGTGGTAAATCTATCCCTTATTATAGCACCAACACCCATTCTTGTAGTTGGTCTCTTTCCCTTCCATTCGGTTGTGCTTCTTGGATTGTATCCCAAAGCCATTTTAACGCCGATATCCTTTACGAAGGCGTCCTTTATATTAGACGAGTAATTTCTTATCAGAGAGCCCATTCCACCAAGTATATTCCCACTTCCTGGGAGAACCACAGAATAAAGTACTCCATGTTCTACCGATTCTGAAAACGCATGGTCATCCATGTAAACTCCATCAACTGCCCTGCCCAGTGGAATCATTGAATCCAGTTTATCGTTCGCCTCACTCTCGCTACCAGGCTCTCCAGCCCTATCGAGTCCTATATGGCTATGTGGGTCTATGAAAGAAGGTGTTACAACCCCTTCTGAGACAATATCACATTCTGGCTTCTTTTGACCCACATATGTGATTTTTTCTCCTTCGTATCCGATATACATTTCCTTGTAAGATTCCTTCCCATCATAAAGTGTGGTTGCCTTTACTGCCTTCATAAATCTGTGATAATGGCATTTGATTTAAGATTAATCTTATAATTTATCCGTTTATAAATTTAAAAAGTAAGTGAATTATCGTGGTAAAAATCAACAGGGAGGAAACTATGATTAATCCAAATCTCATGACCTGTAAGTGAAACAAGATGCTACTGATCGGACAATTGAGGCATACAATAAACTGAGTGGATTATATGATGCTGAAACAGTGGACTTTTGGGAAAATTTTCCCACGGACATAGTCAATGCTTTTTCAAGTTCACTGAGGGGAAAATTAGTTGCAGACCTGGGAAGCGGACCTGGAAGAGATGCGGAAATATTGAGAAGTAGGGGACTCGAAATTCACTGTATAGATGCATCGGGAGAAATGGTCAGCATTACACGATCAAAGGGATTTCATTCAGTTCAGGCAGATTTGCGTTCCAAAGACTTAGATTTAACGGAGTATTTCGGCATCTGGGCATACTCTTCACTAATTCATCTGAAGAAAATGGATACTACCGCACTACTTGAACGAATTTCTATTTCTGCAAGATCGGATACTATGGGGTTGTTTGGTTTCATAGAAGGAAATGGAAACGAAATAAAATCAATGACGGGCACAAATCAGAAAAGGTTTTTTCAATACTACAGTTTAGCTGAACTTGAGGAATTAATGGAAAACTCTGGTGTTAAGATAATTAAAGTTTTCAATTATAGACCCAAAAATCATAACTACATCAACCTGCTTGTAAGATTTTAATGTTTTATGTAATTCTAACTTCCTGTCATGAGTCTTGTGTATTCTTCTTCACTTATCTTTCCAGTTTTGAGGGCTAATTCTTTTATTGATTTGTGAGTCTCAAGTGCTTCTCTCACTACCTTGGCAACTGTATCATAACCAAGAATAGGGTTTAATAGTGCCGCGGAGCCAAAACTCTTTGAAAGATGTTCGTTGCATGCTTCCCTGTTTGCTTCTATCCCATCAATCAATAATCTCCTGAACATGCTCATTCCGTTTGTAATAATCTGAAGCGATCTGGAAAGTTCATAATCTATGTTTGGCATCATAACATTAAGTTCAAACTGGCCAGCCTGAACTGATAAGTTAAGCGCCTGCTGAGCGCCGATAACAGAATGGCAGATCATGTTCATTGCTTCTGCAATAGACGGGTTGATCTTTCCGGGCATTATTGACGATCCCTGTTGGACGGCAGGAATAAATATTTCGTGCAATCCAGTCCCAGGGCCAGAATACATTAATCTCAAATCATTGGCAATTTTGTTGATATCAAGTGCATTTGTCGCCACAGCATTCATCATTCTCGAGAAATCTGATTGAAATTCCATTATTCCTGGCAAGTTTTCACTGGTCCTGAAGTTGTAACCAGAATGCTCTGCAATTTCCTTTACGATCTCCTCTTTGTATCCATTGGGTGTGTTTATGCCTGTTCCTGTTGCAGTTCCACCTATGTTTAGTTCCAATATGAAATCCATCGCGTTTTCAAAATCCTGTAAGTTCTTTTCAAGTGTATATGCGTATGCAGAAAATTCCATTCCCAGAGTTACAGATGCAGCATCTTGAAGATGTGTCCTGCCAGGTTTCTTCACGTTTTTGAACTGTTCGGTTTTTTTCTTCATTGATTCTATGAGTTTGTTTAATTCTTCCATGTATCTTTCTGCTTTAAAAACGGCTGCAATTCTCATCATCGTTGGATAAGAGTCGTTAGTGGATTGGCTCATGTTGACATGATCATTTGGATGGATGAACCCATACTCACCTTTCTTCTTTCCCATGAGTTCAAGTCCTATGTTTGCGATCACTTCATTTGTGTTCATGTTAAACGAAGTACCGGCACCAGCTTGATATACGTCAATCACAAACTGATCAGCGTACTTTCCTTGCAAAATGAGGTCGCTTGCCTTTACGATATAGTCTTTTCTTTCATCGTTCAGGGCTTTTAGTCTGTTGTTGGCTATGGCTGCCGATCTTTTAAGTAGCGTCATTGCCTTAATATGGTCAATATCTTCCACAATTCCTGAAATTTGGAAATTATTCTTAGCTCTCAGTGTGTTGATTCCATAATAAATGTCATCTTCGATTGTTACTTCTCCTATAACATCTCTTTCTATTCTTGACATAGTTCCATATCCATCCGTTTAATAAAAGGATTCCAAGAGTTAAATATGGGAAAAATAAATAGATTATTTATCTTACAATGAGGACTGAAACTGGTGAATTTGCAGAAACCCTTGCTGAAACCGATCCCGTTAATATTCCTTTCTTAAACCCGTGTTTTTTATTTCCCATTATGACCATATCAGGTTTTTCTATCTCGATTTCCTTAATGAGGGTATCAGCAGGACTACCAAGTGAAACTTTTTCTTTAATCCTTTCTGTAAAGTCTCCTCTTTCGGCTTTAACAAGCTCCTGAAGTTGTTCGCTCACAATATTCATATCTTCCTTATCTGAGACCTCTGCCTCACCACTCATATTACCTAAGGAAGTAATTATGGGCTTTACCACGGAAACTACCACCAGATCTGTAATTCCAAGCTGCTTGGACAAAGAAATTGCAAATCTCAGCGCTTTTTTTGATTCCTCTGAGAAGTCCACCCCAACAAGTAATTTGGAGATCAATTTTTGGGACATATTTATCAGAGCAAAATATAATATATGTATTTAAAGGGAATGCCTGACATCTACTAAGCAGGAAAACGTTCTAAAGTAATAAATATGGAGAAACAATGCGAGAATTGAGCTGGGATAGCCTAGCCTGGTAAGGCGCAAGTCTGGAAAGCTTGTGCTCCTGTAGCTCGGGAGTTCGAATCTCCCTCCCAGCGTAGATATATTTGTTCTAATCTGATACTTTGGAAATAGTGAAATATGAGCGGTTATTTATATACGAAGGCATGTGATTTTATAATATATTTTAGAGTAAATAATCTATCATTGCAGATATCGTTTTCTTTTCAACCAATGTTTTCACCCTTTGATTTCAGCAAGCAGTGTTTCCTTTTTAGACCACAAAAAAGGCCTGATGTCATAAGATTTCATCGCCTGTATCAGGCTCTCGTCTATCACTATATTTTCATCATTAAGCACACCAAATGAAGCAGCTTCCTGTTTCCTAAGAGTTGCAACATCATTCCAGGACATAATGAAAAGAGATATCCACTGTCTCATTGGTCTGCCTATTGCCTGCATTATGATCTCTTGGTGAGCGGACTGTATCAGAAAGTGAAATGGTTGATAGAGGCCACTTTTACCAATCAACCCGAATCCAGTCGTATAACGTATCTTATTCTTCTGGAGGAACTTTTCCACTTCTTCCTTGAAGAGTGTTGAAACGGTTTTGGGTGTAAGGTAATACAAGTCATTAATGGCAAGAATTGCCCATTCCAGCATCAAAAAGTACTTTCCATAAGCAAAACACTTTTTTACTTTAGACTTCCAAGTAAATCTTGCAATAAGCCAACAAAGGGACATACCTAAATACTGACATACAATCTTCAAAAGATGGAAGAATCTAAAAGAAGCAGATTTAAATGCGAAATATGCGGTCTTCATTACATAGAAAAGAGGGATTCAGAAGAATGTTATGAATGGTGCAGCACTCACGAATCTTGCAGTCTCCCAATAGCTTCAAGGTCTGATGAGGCTCTCCAAAAAAGAAAACTGTCTTCTTCAATCGTAAAATGATGCTTTAAATTCAAATTGAATACTTGAGGTACCAATACTGTTAAGGAATGCTTGAAACTTTTTTAGGATAAGGTTAAGTAATACATTTTCATATCAAAATATATGAATGCAGAAATTTGCAAGAACATCAGTCTGGAAAAGCTGGGAGAACTGAGAATGGAAATCTCAGATAAAAAATTTGTTTCCAGAATAATTGAGACGGAAGGCAAATTTAAGGCACTGGCGGATGAAAAAAGACTTGTACTTTTCCACCTTTTAGGAATGAGCGAACTCTGTGTGTGCGATATTTCATCAATACTAAATTCCCCACAACCTACGATCTCAAATGAACTTAAGGAGTTATTCAGGGCCGGATTGATATCCAGAAGAAAGGAAGGTAGATGGATATATTACAGTGCAAGCATAAAGGGTGAAAAACTACTGGAGGCCGTATCCGATGAATAAGGATCGCATTTTATTTTTGTGTGTTGAAAATTCAGCTAGGAGCAGGATGGCTGAGGCATATGGTAATCACATTGGATTGAATTGCAGAAGTGCAGGCACATTGCCGGGTGAAAGAGTAAATCCCATGGCAGTTAAGGTAATGGAAGAAACAGGTATTTTGTTAGATTCAAGTAGGCCCAAGAAGATGAATGAAGAAATGCTAAAATGGGCAGATAAGGTGATTATAATGGGATGTTCTGCCGAGGAATCCTGCCCTGCACCTCTTGTCTCCGGTCTGAGGAAAAAGATGGTAGATTGGGAGCTGGACGATCCAAAAGGGAAATCGCTGGGAGAGGTAAGAAAAATCAGGGACCAAATAATACAAAAGGTTAGGGATCTGGCTCTTGAATCAAGTTAAATTTGCTATCAGCATCCTGATTTTTATAGGAACATTGTTTCTAGTCATAAGAAAACCAAAGGGCATTCCTATAGGATACTCTGCGATGATTGGAGCAGTGGCAACTGCACTTTTCGGATTCACAACTTTCATAGACCTCATGAACGTGATCAATATCGTTTGGAATGCAACTTTAACCTTCATCTCAGTGGTAATAATGGCTCTGGTTTTTGATGAAGCAGGAGTTTTTGAATACCTTGCATCAAGATTAATGTCCCATGCACGGGGCTCAGGAAGAAGACTCTATCTTTTTGTAATTATAATCGGTTCATTTATATCTGCAATATTCGCAAACGATGGAACTGCCATAGTCTTAACTCCAATCATGGTTGCGCTTCTCTACAGGGCAGGGCTTGAAAAAAAAGCCATAATTGCATACGTTATGGTGGTCGGATTTATTGCCGATTCTGCAAGTCTGCCACTACTGGTCAGCAACCTCGTTAACATAATCGCAGCAACATACTTCGGCATATCATTCTTTCCCTATATGGAGTTGATGATTCTACCTGATCTGGCAAGTATTGGATCCAGTTTGCTGTTTCTATATCTTTATTTTAGAAAATCAATTCCAGATACCATTCCTGTTGACATTTCTTACTCTAAGGATGAAATTAAGGATCCATTTCTGTTTGAGATATTCTTTCCCACAATAGTAATCCTGATTCTCCTTTATTCCATTGGAGGATTCTACTCTATACCCGTTTCGATCGTTTCAATGCCAACAGCAGCAGTTCTGATCATCTTATCCAAAAGGGGAGGAAGGATAGATTACATCAAACCCGTAAAGGATGCACCATGGCAGATCATACTTTTTTCACTCGGAATGTACATTGTAGTTTATGCACTTGCAAACAACGGACTGGTACAAATTACTGCCTATTCAGTGCTCACATTCACGAAAATGCCACCAATTCTAACGTACATTCTAACGGGTTACCTCTTTGCATTTACCGCATCAATCATGAATAACCTGCCATCAGTCCTTCTTGGAGATCTTACTCTGGCCAGTGTACACGCACCAAGGTTACTGCTTCTCACAAATGCTATTGGAAACGACATAGGTCCAAAATTTACAACAATAGGTTCATTGGCAACTCTTGTTTGGCTTTACATGTTAGAAAAGAAGTCAAATCTAAAAATAAGGAGCATAGAGTACATGAAAGTTGGGATTTCTGTGGGGCTTCCCGTACTTACTATTGCACTTCTCACACTCTGGCTTGAGAGTCTCCTGATTTAGGTTGAGTCATTTGTTTCATTCATCCTTGCCTCAATATCAGGATTTGTTCTCTCTACCTGTGTTGAGGGATCAAAAAATTTGAATGAAATAAGAAAATAATAAACCATAGAGAATGCCATTGAAAAAGCAAAGATTATCCACTTAAACCCAAAAGGCCCAGAAATGAAAACTGTTGATATTAGTCCAATTGAGGAAATACCAATAAGATACAGGAAATATTTAACTTCCCTATTCCATCCATCAGGAAGTTTTTCCCTGTTGTTGTATACAAATGTCAATATTGCATACAGTGCAAGTGCCATAATGACGGAGAAAGCCAGACTTAAAGGGATCAAATATGCACCTGAAAATAGTCCAGGATCGGTTGATTGCATGAGTATTATGAAAATTAAAATTCTTCTTGATAGTGGATTTTCAGGTCTGAGATATAAAAGAGAAAGCATTTCAATTATCATGGGGATGGTGAAAAGGTAGTTCGTTATACCTGAACCAAAAAGATTCAACACGTTGATATAGACACTGTATTTTCCAAACCCAAATGCCAGCGTGTACAGGAATATGGCCATAGAGATCTCATTCCATCCTATCAGAACAGCAATCCATTTTGCGTGGCTCGAATTCATCACTTTCAGTTTACCATTGAATGCAGAATACAGGAGATATGAGATAAATACACTCATTTCAAACATAGAGATGTTGATCGCTGAAACTTGGTTCAGAAATCCAGAGGGGAAGAGTACGTAAAAATTTATTGTATTCAGCATCCCCGACATCATAGCGAGAATTAGAAAAAGTGTTGATATAGACCTGGTGTTGAGTTTGCTGTAATTCTTTGTAGTAAACATCACAGAAAAGATGATGAATGGAGTCATCAGTATCTCTGTAAGGATAACATACAAAACATCGTGCATGATAAAATCCCAATTAACGAAGAGTATAATATATTGATTTATTTTTGAAAACTCTCCTCAGGTCACTCATCTTTAAAGAATCTAATCTCCTTTGTTCTTTCCTTTTCAAGTTCTTCTTCAATTTCCTCAATGGTTTTTGGATACTGAAAACATGCGACCTTCCTGGTTTTTGAGATGTCAATCAGAAACGGTCTCATTGGATCCATAAGCTGGATTACCAAATTTCCGTGTTCCTGCTCAAAATCGATAAACTTGATAGACTCAAATATTATCCCCCTATGGCTCTGGACTTTCAATTCAAAGAGTTTTTCCATAAAGGTCTTAATGTCAGATTCGTCATACTGCTTTTCCTTTTTAAAGGTTATTTCAATAAGATTTTCATCCGAGTCTACATTAATACTCTCCAAGTCTGGTAAAGCATCATTGTTAAGTAGCTTCTGTTCCTCGACAGCGTGCTTGACCAAATCAACGAGTTCTTCTGCGGACCACCCACAATTTCTCATCGCAACACCACATTTTCTATGAAAAAGGCACCCGCTTGGCCTTATTCTGGAATCAGATAAAGGATATGCCTTATCAATAAGCGGGATTGAAATCAGCTGTCGGTCC
>JAJZXP010000367.1 GCA_021806345.1 Thermoplasmata archaeon
TTCAGGAACTCGATAAAAAGCCTTACAGTTGTATCGGAGTCCTTTGAGAGATCGAAACCTTCAACTTCATTCTTTATCTCCTTAAGTAAGACGTCTCCAAGAGTAATATCATTCTGGATTTCTGGGGCCTTGCCCAATAATAGTCTAAACTTTACAGATTGATCAAGGTTATCCTTTACCATGGCAAAAGCCCCTATGTTGAAGAAAGCGGTGGCAATGTCAAAGTTACCTTTTCCGTTTTCTTTTAGTGCGTCATTTAAGAAGCTAACTAGTTTGTTGCCATCACTATTATCTATTATTTCTTTGTGTAGTGCCATATCATCACCTTAGAATTTCCACTCTTCTATCCTGAACATCTCGATTATGCTGATGGATTCAATATTGTACTTCTGGCATACATACGGTATCTTTATTTTGTCCCCACGAAGCCTCTCCTCTGTTACAATCACTCTCTTTATTTGGGTTAGGGTCTGTTGAGAACTCGTGACCATTTCTACCGCAAGGGCCACTACCCAGGCATCAGCATCATACCTTCTGTCTTCTTTAACTAACGCTGGATATTTTTTTAATATATCCGTTAATATTTGAGTTTGCTTCTTCGTTGGGGGCTTGAATATATTATTATTCCTCTTTGCCCATGATGCAAGCTCATCATCCCTCTCCTTTACCTCTGAGAGTACCTCTGCCGGGGCCACTAGGAGACCTTTCTTGGAAAGTGATTCCAAATTATTCCATACACTCGGAAACACATCAATCGGATTATGCCTATTGAGCTCTACCAAAGAAGATGTGTCCATTATGTAGTTGTTGGATTTCATTTTCTCGCTCTTGCCAAGATCTTTTCAAAGTTTCTCGATTTTATGGATAAGAAACTTAGCGCATCATTGTAAGTTATGAACTCCTTATCAAAGTTATTGGCAACGAGAGATACTAATTTATTACCCACTTCTGAAAGGCATCTCTGATCGGACGCCATTCTCATAACCTGCTTCTCCTTCTTTTCCACTTTTACTTCCTTTGTAGAGTATCTAGCAAGCACCGACTCAAATTCTTGCTTTGATATGTAATTTAGATTAACCATCTTCACCAGTAGAACTGCCTTGCTAACCTTATATTTCTTAGACAGGGCATTCAGGGTATCCGTCTCAGTGAGGTTATGCTTATTTTTATCGAATAAATCAATTGCAACCTCCTTTGGCAACAAAAAAGCCGATGAGAAGGTATTGCACCAAGCCTCTATATTATTTCTGACCTGTAAAGACTCTTCTGGAAGGTCTATTACAGTCTCTCCTAGAATTATATGCCCAAACTCATGCATCAAGGTGAATAATCGCGCTTCGATGCTATCCTTAGAGTTTATCACTATAATGTTAGGTGCTTCATCTGCTAAGGCAAATCCTCTAGCATCCTCGATTGGCATGGAGAACTGGAAAACTAGGATATTAAGATCCTCAAGCACATCTCTTAGATGCCCCATCATCTTGTACGCATCCCTAAACTTCCTTTGCTTTTCAATGTCAAGATTCAGCGTCTCCCTATACTCTGAAGCAATTAGTTCTGGATTGTCGGAGAGTTTTGCACTTTTGATCTCGATCTTAATAGCATAATTAATATTCAGGGAGAGTTCCCTGCTCAGATTCTGTAGACTTCTGGTTCTTCTTATAACAAGCATGGTTTTTCGGTCGAATAAATTGGTTTTGTCTGGAAGGAACCTGTAATCTTTGGGCATCGGACTTTCCTGCTTCGGTTTTGATAGAAAGAATGACGCAATTGGTCTTTTGTAGATTTTGGATAGGGTATGTAACTGCCCCATAGTTGGGCTTTTTTTTCCTGATTCCAGCTCCTTGACCACTTCCGAAGTTGTTCCTAGACTCTTGGCAACTTCCTCTATTTCCCACCCAGCACTGGTTCTCAGCCAACATAAGACTTGTGGAACCACATCAACGGTAAATGTTTTAGCCACTCTAATCCCTCAAGCTTCTGGCTTTGTCAATTCTCTGTTTAACCATCTCACAAACCGACCAGTATACTTCGTTTCTCTCGTCTTGATTCAGCCCCAATTCATCGAACATAATATTGTCAATTTCAGCTTTCCCAGGAAAAGGATTAGGTTCCTGCTCACGTATTGGCTTATCAAGTTCTATTCTTAATTCCTTAAATGTATTATTGCACGTTTCTTTTAATATTTCCAATATTTTATTTTTTTCTATTTTATCAACTTTTATACTTACAAATCTAAAAAAATTTATATCCCACCCATATGTATCCAGTACTCCTTGTCCTTGATTGGTACGACCAAAGAGTTCAGCTTGCAAAGCTCCAATAGTTGATTTTAACTCGATCATTAAAGCTAACGGGTCTGTTTTGACTTCTATACCGTAGAAACTATTAAATATAATCTTTTCAGGATTATAAAATACATTAAATTTATCATTATGATGTCTACTAATTAGGACCTCATACGATCTTCTAGCCTGCTCTTGCAGTACGAACCATGGTTGATTTGAAAAAGTACAACTTCTATTGCTAAATTTGTTACTTTCACCATATTTAATATATTTCTCAATTTTCATACCACTTATGTCCTCATTTGGTGGAATATTAACAAAATAATGTCTGACATCATTCTCTAAGATTGAGGTACTTGAATATAACGAAGGTGATCTTATTAATTTGCGAATATATTTTGATTCGACTTCAAACGTTTCAGGAAATTTTTTAGAATTTTGAGATTGAATAACAGAGAAGCTGCCGTTTTCTTTTAATAAATTCACAAAGAAAAAATCATCCGCTCCACCAGTGTTCAAATATGTGTTTGCCTTTATTTCACTCATATCATAAGAATCAGACTTTGGCAATATCTTTAATAGGAAAACGTCTGGAGCTCTAAGAAACTTTCCCCCCCACTTATTACCTTCGTAACTTCCTACTCTAAATCTGCCATTTTTGTAAGTCTCTGGATACCTCCAGCCATCTTCCAATAAATCTTCTTGAATTATTGGAAAAACTCTGTAATCATTACTTTTGACCACATTCTTAACTAATTCGGTAATTCTATACCCTTTCATTTTAACTTTGACGTTTTCAATGTCAATAAGATTTTGAGATGTTAGCACTTCTTCAAAGGGCCTCTTGAACATTATGAACTTAGCGATGCTCTTGATCTTTGGCCAAACCTTGTTGTTACCACCTGTAATACCGTCAAACCAGTCCCCTAAGCCTCCTTGTTTAACTTCAGGGGCCTCGAATAAAGAGATTATGGTGTTTACGTCAGCATGTGTAAAGCTCCTTTTTGGATTGTCGTAAATTGCTGTTATTTGAACATACCTACATAAAAACTCCTGTAATACCTTTCCATATTCAACGTCTAACCAAGAATTAGACGTGATAAAACACAACGTTCCATAATTATTCAGCAAACTTAAGCCGTGAAAATAAAAATATATATAATAATCGCTTCTTTTTCCAACTTCTTTTAGGATTGGAAATCTCTCTTTCACTGATTCAATCAATTTGATTTTATATTCTTTTTTTTCCTCAGTTGTAACCTCGTGTCTTAATATATTTGGAGGATAAATAAGCTCTTGTCGAACATATGGTGGATTTCCGATAACAATGTCAAACCCTTCCTTCTCTGCAAAAATTTCAGCAAAATCAATATCCCATACAAATGGTTTTTTCTCAGGCTCATTCAAATGGCCCTTCACATTTTTTAGCTTATTGATTTCATCAAATCTTACATCTATCCTGAGTTGATTCTCTTTTACTTTTTTTTCATCTATTACTTGCCCACCGGCTAAAGTCTTTTGAGACTCCGCTATTTTTATGTTTTGCTCAAAGACGTTTATGTCTTTGATGAGACTCTCCACCCTTTCATCTATTATTTCTTCGAATAGTCTGATTTCTTCTTTCCTAACCTCCTCTGGAGTTTTGAATTTGGCGGTTGGAGAACTTTCAAAATACTTTCTCTTTTCCTGCTTTAATTCTTCCAACTTCTTCTTCAAATGTTCCTTTAAGTTATTTGTTCTTAAATTGAAACTTATACCACCGATTTCCTGAACAAGGGAATCTCCAACTCTCAGGTTAAGATTAAGGTTTGGCAAAAGGGGGTGCTGTCTCAGGTCTTCTTTTTTAAATTTTGTCTCTACAATTAGTTGTAGCCAGAGCCTTAATTCAGCTGCGTGAATTGCCCATGGCATTACATCTACGCCATAGAGAGAGTATTGGATTATCCTTTTCCTCAATGCAAAATCAGATAAACTGCTAATCCCAGTGTGTTTGTATACCATGCTGTATAAATCGTAAACAACGTTGAGCATACCAACTAGGAATGCTCCTGAACCACAAGCCGGATCCACTACTGAAAGATTGTTTAGGGTGTCTTCCAGTTTTCTCCAATATTCATTTTTTGTAAACCAATCCTCTACTTTTTCTCTATCATCAGCGGGGTCGAAAATAAGATGATATATTTTTTCCTTCATTATATCAGGCATATTCTTAGATAAGTATTCAACTAGACTTCTCCTGCACATAAAGTCAACTTCTACTCTTGGTGTGTAAAATATACCCCACTTTTTTTTAACATCGTCTAATGGATTATATATATCTTCAGAAACATTAGCTAGAGACTCATACACATAGCCTATCATTTGAGGGTCAACTGCCACTTCTGACTCTAATGGCATATCCTCCTTAATTGTGAAATTGTAGGATTCAAAGAATTCAAGAATTTTCTGGAACATTTTGTCTGTTATAAGAATTTTAAGATTGTCTAGACCATTTTCTCTGAAAAGACCTCCATTGAGATATGGTGCATTTGACACTACTCTTACAACTTCATCCGGCAGCCCTAGGATTTCATTTCCCCTGTTGTTAAACGCTTTTAAGAATACCTGTTTTAGCCATTTTTCATAAAATTCATTTGAATTGTATTTTCCAAGTCCTCTGTATTTTGACCATATCCAATTAAAAAATTTTTGTTCTTCTAACCAATCTTTCTTTGAAATGAAATAAATGAACATGATCCTGTTTAAGAACTGAAGCGTAAACTCATGGGATTCCTTGCTTGAAATACCCTGTTTCTGCAAC
>JAJZXP010000146.1 GCA_021806345.1 Thermoplasmata archaeon
CCTTTGCAAGCAGCACTGGATTCCTGATCTTTTCAACGGCGATAACGCTCCCCAATCCACTTTCTGTCATTACTGCTGCATCCATTTGAATGCTGCCGTCTATACGCATATATGATCCGGTACCTGCATTGAAGATGGGGTTATCTTCCATCTTTACAACAGAGTCGACAACTGCATCAAGTGCACTTTTACCCAATATTGATTCTTTTGCATATGTATCTAAAATACCTGAGTGTTGAGACTGGCCGCCAACTCCACCATGCAGCATTAACAGATCTTTCGTGGCCAATAATACCAATCGCGTTTAAAATACATTTGAAGATATCTTTCGTGCGAATTTTATAACATGGAATCCTTTAAGGAGTGAAATCAAGTTATTCAAAAAGTGTTTATGTTTCAGCAATTGTTTCTACCAAAAAAATAAATTAACATTAGACATACTGCAGAAAGCGTTTTTGCTGAGGGCTCGTAGTCTAGCGGTATGATGTCTCCCTGACACGGAGGAGGTCACCGGTTCGAATCCGGTCGGGCCCATTCGATATACGGTTTAGTTTTTTCGGGAAATGTGATGGAATGCTTAAAATACCAAATCCACACTCATATGCAAGGTACATGTACCTAAACCATTTCAGACTGCTCTATATATTAGATGACATTGATCTGCTCCACCAGAATTTGGAACACTTCTCTTCAATTCTCATCTAGTTTCACCTCAACATCTTTATAAAATATAATAATCCATGAATTTTAGACTTTTATTGGTCAACAATTTTTTGAAACGCATGTTGAACCCTAAACTCTCAATTCAGATTAGTTATATCAAACAGGTGGGATCATTCATTGCAATTTGTTTGCCACAATCTGTTAAGAACCATGGCATTTTACAATATTCATCAGATAACTCCTTTTGAAGTCCAGTCACCCTCATATTAGATAAAATTAGGTTATAGAATTTTATGGGGATTTTAATTAATTGTTCTCAGTTATCTTTCATTAAATATAGTCCTCCAATGGAGCGCTTAGAGTTTGAATCTTGCCACATAATCAACATAAAGGGAAATTAAACATCGTTTCAGTTTTCGCAGTTAAATTTTTAAAAAGAACAGTGGAAGATTTAATGAACCAGAAACGTTTAATATGTTATCTTAGTTAATGTACCAATGTCACCTTTGAATGTAAATTTCAATATAGTAGAGAGACCGCTTCTAAATTTCTTTTGGCGTATTCCTACTGAATCCTCTGATAGGAACAAGAAAAAACGATATGAGATGATGCTTACGAAACTACAAATTTTTTTAAGAGGAAAGCAAGAAGAGATTATAGAGATCCTTACTGATTCTGTTTGTGATTTTATAACTCCAAGTGATGCTGATAAATTAAAAAATAGACTTGATAATGCGTTTCAGAATGAACTTGGAGAGGATTTAAGAGACAACTTGAAATCGATTGAAAATTCACTTGACCCAATTGAGAAAAACTCTATAATAAAATCTAGGATAGCGGATTTAAAAAATACCATTTATAAAGTCAGGAACGATATACTCTCTACAAAATGGAATACATCAGAAGATGAAACAGAGAGACTTGTGATACTTTCACAGACTCTGGACCTATCTAATACTCTTGTCGAAAGTGCCTTGAATGATATTAACTGGAATAGTACTCAAGCGGCTGATGAGGCGAACTTGTTCATAGGTCTTACTCTATTTCTGCTTCTGAGGTTTATTGCAATGGTAAAGCAAAAGGTAACTTTGGAGTCCCTCATTTATACGTTATCTTTAGTGCAAGTAGCAATGGAAGAGAAGGAAATAACATCTTTTGCATAAGGCGTATTTTTTTGATTCGAGTCCTTGAAACAAGTTTTCTTTGGTCATTGGTTGATAAGGAAGACGGAAATCATAAAAAGGCTGTCGAATGGATTAGTTCTGAATCATTTGGTAACGTATGCATTTTACCAACAGTTGTGATGGAATTCCAAGCGAGATATAATATTGAGTTAAATAAATTAATATCGACCTTTATCACTATTTTGGAAAGTGAATCTAGCTTAAGTTATGATCTACCCAGCATTAACAGATTTATTGATCAAGCTCACTCTAAATTGCTAAACAAAACAAACATCGCCAAATCTAAACTAAATAAATATCGAGTAAATTTGCACGAATATTGTCGTAAACTTTTTAAGGGAAAGACTAAACTTAATATTAAAGACCTAAAAGCCTCGCTAACTTCCCTAAGTGACAAAGTAAACGATTTAGTAATGGGATCGGTGAATCTTTTACTTGAATTGGGATATAGATACCCGAAAATTGATGGCGGCTTAATCAATGAAAAACTAACAAAAATAATAGAACATGGAATAAAATTCAAAGGTACAGGGGACTCTATGATTGCTGGTGAGTTAATATGTCTATCAGGTAACTCAAATGGAACAAACTATGAGTTTATTTCGTTCGATGAAGGATTCAGAAAATTACTAGATGATGCAATTGACCGCATGAATATTGACAACCTAAAAACTTACCCGTTTGAATAAATCCTTTGGATCTAAAAACCACACGCAAACTTACTATTTACTTCCTCTTGATGCATGTTAGACCCTAAAAAATCCAACTATTAATTCTCAACGTTAATGCTTGAAAAATTATAACAATATACAGAGCCAAAATTTCCTTGAGTTAACATGACTACTCAATCTTCCTGATCACAATTTCTCCATTAACCTCATAAAATCAAATGTATTCGGATTCTGATAGATTCATCTTCTCGGTTATCTCCTCCGGGAAAGTGATTCTCAATGAAGAGCCACGTTAGATGTCTTGGTTACTGTGATCAGTTTGTCTTGCATTGGGAAGGTAGTAAGTGGAATAAACTAAGTTGGAAATCGGTTTATTGTGGTTAAAATGAGAGGACCCATAAAATATAAGAAAGGTTGTTAACATAATCGGTATGTTGCATTACGTTTATGTCAAAATACAAAATAGGAAATTTGGAGGAGGCTCTCGAAATCTCACCAGAAGTATCTGGATTAGCAACAAAAATCCTTAATGACATTGAGATTTAAAAAGCAGACAGTATATCGTTAATGTTAGATGGATACCGGCCCAAGGGACCCTTGATTTACGCTTTTAACGAGTTGGGGTTCTTGCCATGCTGGACAAGGGATGCAGTTCGATATTCTTGTGATAATGTGGACCAAATATGCAAACACTGAGCTTACATTTGCACTCAAAACGAAGCTTCACTAAAAGGTTCAATGGCTACATCATTGTCAAAAATTAAAAAGCATACAGGGGAAAAATATTCCAACTTGATAGGGACCTCGGAGGATACAATAATGTTTTTATGTTCCAGCTAAGCATGATTTTACACTTCCGAACGGAAGGAGACAGCATAGAATAACATCTAAAGAGGTTGTATACGCTGCTTTCATTACTGTCAATATTGCGCACTTAATAAGAGAGATAACTAAATGTGATCTGGAGATGGAATGTCATAATGGCGATAAAGCTAAACATACTGTTTAATGAAAGGCAGAAGATTTATGCTAATTCAATCTTATAAGTCCACACAAACAACCCAGATTCCGACCTGGAGAAGAGATTATGGTCTTAAGCTGATAAACTTCGTTCAAATATGGACACTGCTGAATACAAGAATTTTGTCCTTGGCCTTTTATCCCTGAGATTTGTGTCAGATTCAATTGAGGAAATTCACAAAAAATTGGAAAATGGCAGGGAACACCTATCCGATCTTGAAAACAGGGATGAATACCTTTCAAGAAACTTTTTCTGGGTTCCTCCTGAGAAAATGCGGAATTTCATGATAAAAAATACCATAGAATTCTCAAATTATTTCAATAACGCAACAGACGCCATAACAATGTTTATGTTAAATGTAAGATAACTTCTTGATATATGCAACTAGAGGAATTATCGAGAGGTGTTATAATTAGCGGTCCAAAATGGCCAGAATCTATAAAGATAAATGCCTTTGAAAGCCTCAGAGATTGCGTACGCATTATTGGTGTTACAGCATCTACAGGAAAACATGTAGATCAAGTAATCCCATTAAACGAGTTGAATTCGATTAGCATAAGAAAAATAGAAAACGATTTCAAGGCTGACCCTTGGAAGGTATTTCTATCCTTAGAGGCAAAAAGGTACAGGTTTGCCGCAATGTATGATCCTTTGCTCGCAGTAAACGTTTCCAAAGTTGATCCATTACCTCATCAAATAGAAGCCGTTTACGGATACGTACTGAAATTATCTAGGATCAGGTTTCTTATTGCAGATGATCCAGGCGCAGGTAAAACTATTATGGCTGGCCTCATCATTAAAGAACTTAAGCTCAGAAATTTGGTGAAGAGAATTTTGATTGTTGTCCCGGGGCATCTAATGGATCAATGGCGACGCGAACTCAAAGACAGGTTTGAAGAATCTTTCAAAATATTAAATAGAGCTCTAATAAACGAAACCTACGGGGAGAATATCTGGGACGTTTTTGACCAGATCATAACATCCATGGATTTTGCCAAAAAGGATGATATTTCCAGATCATTGAGCTCCACCAAGTTTGATCTAATTGTCGTGGATGAGGCGCATAAAATGAGTGCGTATAAATATGGGTCCAAAACCCAAAAAACTGCTAGGTACAAACTAGGTGAAACACTCTCAAAGACCGCGGAACCTCACCTTCTTTTTCTAACAGCAACACCGCATAGCGGCGATCCAGAAAACTTCAGGCTTTTCATTGATCTTTTAGAGCCAGGATTTTTCTCAACCACTGAGATGCTGGAAGAGTCCATCAGAAACAAAGATAACCCACTTTTCATCCGAAGAATCAAGGAAGATCTTACAGACTTCGATGGCAAACCTTTATTTCTTCCGAGAAACGTTAAAACTGTTAACTTCAAGCTCTCAGACGAAGAAATGTACCTTTACAACGATGTTTCAAAATATGTTAAGGAGGAGTACAATAAATCAACAAAAAATGATAGAAATAGGAACGTGACCTTTGCGTTGATTATATTGCAACGTAGGTTAGCTTCAAGCGTATATGCCTTACTGAAATCATTAGAAA
>JAJZXP010000244.1 GCA_021806345.1 Thermoplasmata archaeon
AAGGTGGGTCAATGTAAATAAGATCCACCTGACCTTCGTAGCCTTGTGAAAGCAATGCTTGCATTATGAGTAAATTATCACCCCATATCATTCTGTTAGGAGTGCTCGTCAAACTGGGCTTTACGATTCCAAAGAAGCTCCCCAGAGCTCCAGTTGCACTGTTTGGATAAACAACCTCCGCAGTTTGGAACGTAAGGTCTTTTGCAGATGGCTCTTTTCTTGGTTTTGAAGCCCAGACCAACCTGGCAGTATCTCTCTGTTTTCTTCTTTCATTCCCAAGTCTGGCTCTCTCCTGTAAAACCGTTTCTTCAAAATCTTCATTGTCTTCCATTTCTTCACACTCTTTGTTGAACTTTTATGTATTTATCACATCTAAAGTGATTTAGTGTCGCTATAGTTTTGACCAATTTCTTAATTGCAACCTAAGAACATATTTTAGGTTTTCAATGATGATTCCATCTACACATTTTGAATGCTCAGCAAAGATTTCTTTTCCGGACACAAAAAAAACTGGGTATGGAGGCATATAAATAAACAGGTCTGTTTCCAAGGGTACGTTTTTCGGACAGAAATAATGGCTTTCAGGATCGTGACTTTAGTTCGTTTTTGAGGAAACCAATTATATTAACACGGTCATAATGCTCCGCGATCTTATTCAAAAGTCCTAAAAGATATGATTCCTTTGCGATCCGCTCCGAGATCTCGAAATATTCATTTGCCATTATCTTATCTTCAAGTTTGTCGTAGCAAATTCCGATATTGAGTGCAGCATAACATATCCTTTCCGGATTCCCAATTCTAGTCCAAATTTCATAACTCTTTCTCGCTTGTTCAAGACCCTCATTCCAAGCGTTCTGTTTAATAAACATTAGAGAATAATAATAGTACGATTCTCCTGCCAGTCCAACGTTCCCAGTCTTCTTTGCCAAATTAATTGCTTCTTCTATAGCAGGTTTTGCTTTATGTATGTCCCCTATTTCAGTATAATATCCACCAAGGCCGTTTTTGATATGTCCCATGAGGATCACATCATCAATTTTCGAAGCTAAATAAAACGCCTTATCATACATTTTCTTGCAACTCTGATAGTCTCTTAATTGGTTGTAATAAAAGGCCAACTTCATGTAACTTTGGGCGATTTCATGATTGTTAGGTGTTCGCTCTATAAAATTGATAAAATCTAACATATACTTAATTGCGCTCTGTGGGTTTCCCATTTGGGAGGATAATTCTGCAACTTGATTATACACCACAGACATTAAAGACCCATCCTTGTACCTTGAAGATATATTAATCGCCTCTTGATAGATATTTATGCCCCTTTTCACTTCACCTTTCTCAACATGTATTCTCGCTTCGTTGATCATCAACCATACCGATAAATAATGGCTTGTCACATTTGTGGAAAATTTCTTTGCTTCTTGAAGAGATTTAATTGAGTTGGTAAAATCTCTTTTTCTCAAAAAATACATGGAAATGTCCCCGAGCGATCTTGCACTCGCATCAAAATCCCCAATTTTCTTCGCAATGAAGAAGGATTCTTGGTATTTTGCAAATGCTTTTTCACTTTTGCCTATTTGGGAAAGGCAGTTGCCTATAACTCTGAGAGAATGTGCAACTTTTTTTACTGCGTTAATTTGTCTGCCTATAGCCAGTTGAGATTCAAAATATTCTAGGGCTTTCTGTGGAGCGGAATTATTCATGTAATATGATCCAATAGCACCATAGCAGTCAGCAATTAACGACTGGTCCCTAATTTTTTTTGCCAACTCTAATGCTTCGTTATAGCTGCTAAGGGCATGATCATATTCCCCAACCTCAAGATATATGCTTCCAATATTTCCTAAAACTGAAACCAAAGAATAAAGGTCTCCCCGGTTTTGGAGTATGTCTTTACTTTTATTCAATCTTTCAATGCCATCATCATAGAACCCTACGACCAAATCGATTGATGAGGTTTCTAGGTTAGATCGTAATACTAGGTCTTCATTATTTAGTGCAGTTGCCATTACATAATTGTCATTCACTAATTGAAGGGCAGACTTAGTATCTCCCTTTTGAATGTAATCCTGCGCCAAATTTGACCTTAATTCAAAAATTTTGAGTCCATCCTTTAATGACTGACAAATCTTCAAGCTTGACTGATGGTGCGATATAGCATTATCGAAACTTCCTAACTTTGCGAAAGAATTGCCCAGGTGCGCATGTGCCCTTGCAATATTATACGCGTTGTTTTGTTGTATTGAGGCATTCAAAGCCTTCTGGAAATAACTTATAGCTGCTCTGTGGTCTGAAACAAGCTGTAGCAACGCGCCAGATAAAGTAAATTGAATACTAGGGTCGTTTTTAACTAAATCTAAAAAGAACTTTTTTAAATCTACTTTCCATTTCTGCCCCGGTATTGCTTCTTCACCAATAAATGGTAAGAATAATTTTTTAGCAAGTAGTTCCAAGAATTTTTTGGTGTTTATATAAATCCTTTTACCTCTATAATTCTTGAACGGGTTATTTTCTGGCTTTAGGGAAATGTCTTCAACTCGCGCATCATTAATGTCGTGCTCTACTACGATGATCTCTTTATTGGAGTCTACAATGTTTTCTATGGCCGGAGATATATCGAAGATATCAGAGCAACTGTAACCTAGAATGATAACATAATTATGTTTCCCTTCCCTGAATAGATATTCTATAGGTATTTTTCTTTTCGACAGATTTTCTTTGTTGGCTATGCTCTTTAGAGTGCTTCTTATTGATGGGAAGTCACTGGCTGATCCATGTATTTTAATTAACACTGACTTTCTGTTCTTTTCGACATCAGGTAATGCCGCAAACTGGTCCTCCCTATGATAAATTAGTGGAAATTCATCAAGATTTTGTAGTTCTAATTTCAATGCTTCTTCTATGCATGTGTCGAAATTTGTAGTTAGAACAGTTTCTATGAAGCTATTTTTATATAACATAGCTAAAAACATATGATATTCATCAGGCCTTGAGCTATAGAATATTTTAAACAGTCCTTCTAGGTTAACAAAATCTGACAACTTTTCGATGAAACTTTCAAATGGGATTCTTGACCCAATTATCTCGGTTTGCTTCTGTTGATTAATGCCCAGATTTGAAAGTATCTCCTGCTCTAACTCGATAGCAGTAGGTAAACCAGAATTCTTAGAAATACCTGAGCCGCAAAAAAAAGCAATATCTTTCTTATCAAATTTCAAATAGTTTAGGAAAACACTAACATCTTCTAATGACATATTCTGTTAAATTATATATTTTTCAACTATATTTAAATTAAGAAACTTCGAGGCAATAACATAAGAATAACACAAGTCGGTCAGAATTTTTTGAAATCATATTTTGCTATTTTACTTAACTAAAGGGAACATATTAATTGCCATTTATGTGTGAGATACTATATTACACCCATCCCTCTACCCACTTTCTCATCTCTTTCCGATCATCTTCTTCAAATGGTATGTTTAGATAATGCTCATACTGCGTTGTGGTGGTATGCCCCTGGCTCAGTGCTATCTGCAATGCCTTGTCCGGATAATAGAACACTAGCCATGATTCCCAGGTCTTCCTGAAAGACTTGTTGTTTATGGGAACTCCTTCGAGGATCCTTTTTGAGAGTCTTCTCTATTTCATGTCCAGGGTGGGAAGCTCCGGTAATGGATGCGGTACCTGAAATAGATCCGGGAGCAGTGTCTTCCCCATATCTGATAATTTTATTGCCCTCTCCTTCTGCTTTGCCTTTACCTTCAGCATTGACCCCTTGGGAAGGTAAATGAACTTCCCGTCAAGCCATTACGGATTCTACCTGAACCTCTGCAGTTCCGCATAGCGCATTCCCGTCAATAACAGGGAGGTGCATATCCTCCTGGTGTTCGGATCCATTGCATCTCTTAGAGTTTCAAACTCAACAGGTCTGAGGATCCTCACCTGGAACTTTTCTGAAGATCTTACTATGGCTCTCAAACTGACTGTTAAGATACTAACAAAACTTAACGCTTCGCATTGAGTTTGAGCGCCATGGCCTGGACTCATCCTTGAAGCTTTAGATATAGGACGTTAAGGTTTATCCTAAAAGTTAGCTCATCATTTTTCTGATACAACTTGCTAGGTTATTGAATTCTTTTTCTGTTAAAGTGTCTTCAGGAAAAGAAACATCTGGAGTTATTATTTTCGAATATAGGAAATCGCCCTCTGAATGAGGGGCCAGATGAACATGCAGGTGAGATATATGATCTCCGAAAACATAAACATATACCAGCTTCACTTTGAAAACTTCCTTGAGAATCTTGGTAAATTTGACCACCAATAACCCAAATTCCTTAGAAAGTTCATCATCTAGCTTGTCTATACTTTCAATATGTTCCACGGGTTCCAAGTAGGCAAAACCTTTTACGGCTAAGTATCTTGAAAGGGAAAGATTCCACCTTTTGTTAGACCATACAATTTTCCTTTTAAAAATAGAATCTGCATTTCCGTTGCATATATCGCACTCAATGCTTTTTGTCATATTCAGAAAGTGCTAAGAGGCTAATTTAATTTTTAATGTAGACCAAAGCATTGAAAAATCATATTTAAGCGAAGATAGGGCATGAAATTTCAATCGCTACTTTCAATATTACCATATGACAATATAGTTCTTCTTGTAGTGATTCCAAGATTCTCTCATATGTAATTGCATCGATCTTAATGCTACTATCCCGAACAACATTTGCAGTCTAACCTCATAACATAAGGTCTTAATTTAGATATTCTGGTTTGCAGTTTATCTTGAGTATGTCCGTTTTAGACTTTACTGAATATTTGGGATTCACTTAAGATTGGACGAATCCATCTTTGACCTGTAAAATTATATGGCCTTTCTTATGGTTATATATTTCGAATAAACCCATTGATGATCTCATCTCTCCGGAAACAGGATAATGTGTGATCATTCACCATTCCCACTGCCTGCATATATGAGTAGCAAATGGTAGTACCAACATAGCTGAATCCAATTTTCTTCAGAGAAAGGCTCAT
>JAJZXP010000095.1 GCA_021806345.1 Thermoplasmata archaeon
AAGTTTAATTACACGTTCGATACATCCGTTCAACCTATTTATGCCTGGGACGATTCGACATTTTTATCGAACGCTCCTTCTGGTGAGATTCAAAATAACGTCAGTTCAGCATATATTAACCTGACCTACGAGACCCTGAATTCTTTTCCAGTAACATTTGTGAGCGGTGGTCTTGGGGGGGATTCGACATGGTATCTCGAAATCAATAATACAGATTATGGAAAAGTTGAAGTTAAGGGATTTGAACAGACATTATTATTGGGAAACGGAACTTACCAGTTCTCCGTTTTTCCCCCGGATGGGACGTACGCTTCAGGCGGTGCATTCACTGTAACAGGCAGTAATGTGACAATAAACGTTTACTTCAATCATTATTCATATATTTCTGGCCATATATATCCGCAAAATGCCACATTGTATCTTAACGGTCTCCTTGTTCCGACTAATAATGGTAGCTTCAATGTTACTGTCAAACCCGGAATATACAATGTCAGTGTTACTGAAATCGGATACAAAAACTTCAGCAAAATCATCAGCATTTATCCAAATATAACATACACAGTAAACGTAAGCCTGCAGTCGACAACTAACGGAGAGCAGTCGAATCTTTTTGTCTATTTTGGTTACACTTTGGTTGCTCTTGTTCTGCTATCTTCAATTGCCATATACAGATATATCAAACGTCAGAGAAAATAGAGCTATACAAGCAGATGTCTTCTCATTTAGAATTTACTATAACCGAAGATGATAAACTGCGCTTTATCGAACAATTTAAAGTCACAATATGAGAAGCGACGGGGCATTTCCCCAGGACTTTCATTCCTTTTTGGTATAGAGCCCGGAACCTTACCACAAAATTCGATCGGTAGAGTTCAGCAGCCTAACTGTAAAGGTATATGGCATATCACAGACCGCACCAATTCCAGATAAAACTAAGTTTACAGAAGATGACATCAATGCCACAATTCTCTATAACACTTTGAAAAAAATTGCAAGGGAGCATTATACGGTGGAGAAATCTTCCATTGATAATGAAGCCAGAGGATACACAGCAGACTCAGGGGAATGGTAGAAAATTATCGTGATGAAAATACCGGTGAAGATGTGAATGTTCTGCATACCCTGATTCATGAGATGTCCCATGCACACCTTGATCATCTGGACAGGAAAGATATTCCCCGAGGAATTGCCGAGGCAGAGGCCGAACTCTCAACATACCTGGTAGAGGCACACTTCGGCTTTGACTTCAGGGAGGATTCCGCTGCATACATCAAGGGATGGCTTGATGACGCAAAAAAGAATGGAAATGACTTAGGGAAGGAGAATCTTGACCGTGTAATGAACAATGCAAGATGGCTGATAAATGAAATATCTTCCAAAGTAAGCTAACTAAACCTCTCCCTTACAGCCTATTTTCAAGAACAACTTCCAGTTAATTAAAAGAGAGGAATCTGTTCTCGCCATACAAGGGCGTGGGCTCGGAAGGCATCATCCAGTTTGAAAGCATCAAAGAGGATTGCATTAATTATGTTTCTCAAGCTCTTCCTTTAAGAAGCAAAGAATTTTTTTAAAATTTTCCTTTGTGTCCTCACCCCAATCAAAATTCCTTTGATTGATAAGGCATTCCTGAATAGTTTTGTTGAACAAACCTTTCTCGAATACCTCGGATTGTGGGAATGATGTTTTCTGAAAAAGTAATTTCTCATTATTATTGATTATATCCTCCATATTTTTGCCATCCCACGCCTGATCGATATCACCGAGGGTGAAAATTCTTTGACTGACGATCTCTCCAAAATTTCCTAAATATCTATTTTTCTGTTTATGGCCTTCAGCGTCAGCATCCAAAAGTACGATAAAATTTCTTCCCCAGCCAATATAAAGACTAATCAGTGTATCTAAATGTGAAGCTCCAATCCCAGGTACAAATTTAAAATCAACAAGGCTACCAAAGATGACTTCGTTAAAATAGGATAATGTATAATAATCATTTTTTCCCTCGACAAAGACAGATTTTGGGACAAACTCTAGGTTGCTAGGACGATAATCTAGCACTTCAAGAATTGGCTGCGCGTAATATGAGATCGGAGATTTGCTTGACATGAACTTTCGATATCTTTCAACTTTTATGTCAGTTGACTTAGGTGAACCCGTGCTGATATTTGCAGATTCTAGGGTTCTGTTCATTACTACAAAAGTATTCTCAAGGTTAGAAGGGTCTATCAAGTAATGACTGTGGGTTGTGTAGATTATAGTTACGTTCTTATTTTCGCACAATTTTTTAAATCTCTTTAAAAGTTCCTGCTGAGCTGAAGGGTGTAGGTTTGAAGCAGGCTCGTCAAAAAGATAAAGCAACCCTTTGCTGGAGCTCTTTCTGTGCGGTCTAAAATTAGTAAATAACAGGAAGGAAAAAAACCATCTGAAGCCCAACGATCTTTCATTTATGTTGTATATTCCATCCTCTGATTTTATAGAAAATTCCAAGTACGGTTTTTGTCTTAAATCTAAATCGGCTTTAATTTCAATTTTTGAATTTTGTATCTTGTTTTTGAAGATATCGTTCCAGGCTTCTAAAACGACCTCGGTGACTTTATCCTCCATCAATTGAAGAGTTCTTTCTAGGTTTTTCTTTTCATTTGGATCGTCACTTTTAATCCTTTTTATTATGTGTTCCTCGACTGTAAAATTATTTTCCATAGAATTTAATATATCCTGAATCAGATCTAGATAGAATTTATATTCATTTTCTTCTTGCTTACTTCCCTTATTGTACACTGAAGTAAATATATCCCCATTAATTCCCGGGTCCTCCAAATATAACTTCGATGGAAAGTCAAAAAAGAAATTGGGAAAATATAGTATATCTGGAATTAGTTCCCTTATGAATTTTGTTATTTTATTCCAGGAATCTCTGTTATCCTTATAGATGCCCACTATTTTTTTACTGGCGTCATGCTTTCGTATGCCAGATATGGGTGTAAGACTCGATTGAAAATTTTCAAACGTTGAATTTTTAAAAGAATATTCATAGGTGTGGGTTATATCATCTAATTTAACTACCTTCTCATATGGGGTCTCTTTTAATGCGAAATCATTTATTTTTTTGTTGTCATCTGAGTCAACAAAAAAGCGCACATCAATAACTATTTTATCGTTAAAATTTGCTCTCTTACCCAACGGAATTAACTCATTGGGGTTCGTCTTGGAATTCCTAGTTTCCTTTGTCATGGGCATTTCTTCTGACTTATATGTACTTATTGCTTCCAAAATTGTTGTTTTACCGCTTTCATTCAAACCTACCAACGCATAAATATTGGAATTCGGAGATTCTTTTAAGTCAAGCTTCATTTTGTTAATTCCCTTGAAGTTTTTAAAACTAAAATCAGCAAATTTCATATTATCTGACAAAGTTATAGCCGAGAGAGCTTGTTAACTTTTGTGCTAAAACTTAACAGGGTTTAAATATACTTTATCCGGATCCATACAGTCCCCCTCGTAACAAGATATGAAAAGCGTTAACTTTTGTTACAAACTTAACAATCGAATATTTCTGAACACACGAGAAATAGACGAATCACGTGGGGCAAGATGGTCTCTATATTTCATCTATGTTGAACGACTGCTGGCGAGATTAAAAGCATGCTCCAATGATAGTAATCATTTGTGTGTGCGTCGACCGTAAGGCTCGTCCTTCGATTTCTAAATTGATGGAAGATAATAATTCCTTATGAAAAACCCGCGTTCACAGTCTTTCACTACAGCCTCTTTCGTTTGTTGGCCTCCTTACACTCATCCTCAAGGTACTTTTTCAAGGTCTTTTCATCCACTCTGATGGTATCTGCGACATCTTTACAACTTAGTTCGGGTCACTCTCTAAAGAAATTTCTGGCCTCAGTTATTTTTGCATCAGTCATCTTTCTTTCGAACATGTCTAATATAGATTCTAGTGACCTATTTACTTTGGGAAATTATTAGTCCATTTTTCGCCCTATGTTTGAAGGCACCTAACATGTCAAAACACACATTTTGTCATGTCGTGCAATCGTTCCCCGGAATCTGTTTATATACTCAACAGTTCCGTTAAGAGGAGATCTCCATCGTCTACTTTCACAAACCTATTTAAATAATTAGATATTGTCATGTTATGAGTTTGCAGCTGCCAAAGAGCATGATGGTCCAGTCTTCAGGGAGATCCCTTTCGATAGATTTCTTTTCTGATGATGAAGTTCAGAAGATCTTTCATGAGATCTCCGAAAAGATAAGCAGTGATAAAAGGAGAACCGGCAAACATAAGAGGTATTTTCTCCTGGTTGAATTTCTCTTTAGAACCGGAGGAAGGATAGATGAGATTCTCATGATCAGGCCGTCGGATGTCAATCTGGCCACAAATTCAATCCGGTTGAAAACACTCAAACAGGGGAAGGACAGGAACGGCGTTCAGAGGGAAAAATACAGGGTCATACCTCTTCACGTGGGTCTGAGGGATGCCTATATGCAATATCTCCTTGACATGAATATTTCGACCCAATCCGAGGATCCACTATTTCCAATGTCAAGGCAGGTTGTTGACCTTTACTTCAAGAAGATGCAGGACAAGCTTGGGTTCAAAATCCATGCGCACAAGTTCAGGCACACGTTTGCGGTGAAGGCCATAATGGACAACGTTCCGCTGAATGTCCTGCAGCAGTGGCTGGGGCATTCCTCAATATTCACTACGAGCATCTACACACAGATCACGGGGATGGACACTTCTCAGTTCATGGAGAGGATAACATGAGGATGTGAGTTGAGAGATGGATATAGGGAGTTCAGAAAGTGAGACGCTTCTAGAAAACTACAAACTTCACAGGAAGCTGACACGAGACTTACTTCTTTCTCTTAACCCGGAACAGTTATCCTTGAAACCGTTCAGCGTTTCAGGGACCTTTGGAAAGCAGTTCAGACACCTACTTGACATCGAGAAATGTTATGTTGAATCCCTACTCAACGGGTTTCTCGCTTTTTACAGGTCAG
>JAJZXP010000289.1 GCA_021806345.1 Thermoplasmata archaeon
CCGCACCGAGACGTGTAATAATTCAATGCGAAGATTAATTTTCGACTTATGTGAACTTACTAAGACGATTGGAAATTTAAAATCGTATTGTGAGTATTTATTTGAAATAAAAATGTTAATAAAGTATCCCACGTTGTTTATGAATGAAGATTCTTCTTGCACCTTGGGGGGATCCTACTAGATGGAGTGAAATAAGTTACAGCATGGATGGAGAAAGGATAAAGTCGATCAGTACCCTAAGTATTCTTTCAAAAAAATATGATAAGGTTATAATTCTTGCAATGGACAGTTTGATTGATATTAGACCGGATAAACGGTCATATTTATATGATGAATACATGGGAACAATTGCGAAAATTCAGGAAAGTGGAATTAAGGGTTACGGAGAATTGGTTGAATCTGTTCACAATTTTATCAAATTGTCTTTAAAAAAAATTGGAATAGAGAATGGGGAGATTGTAGTTCTTCCATCCTTTGGATCCCCTGGTGGGGGAATTAGATTTGAAGGAAGTCCGGAAGATTATGTTTCAGTTGGCCTTTGGAAGATAGAAAAAATAATTGAAAATGCTGGTGAAGACATAGAAGAGGTATCTATAGATTTGACGAACGGAATGAATTTCATAACTGCCCTAACCACAAATATCTGTAATATGGTTACTGATATTGAACTAATGAGGAATTCTCGTCATATTGAAATTATCACAGAATATTTTAACTCTGATCCTTATTCACCATCACTCAAGGACGAGGATTTTTGCATAAGAAGTGTATCCAAAATTATTAAGGATAGAATAGATCTGCCCTATCTAACCATTATGACAGACTCTAAAAAATTTTTAGGATTCAAAAGTACAGAATCCGATCTTAGAGTTGACATAAATGAAACTAATAGAAATTATAGTGAAATCGTTCCAAACGTCCTTAAAGCCATTTACTACCCTCTCCCTCTAGTTTTAAAATATTATGCAAATAAGTCAATAAAAGAGAATATCCTCGATATTTGGGAAAGTGGCATTACGGTATCTAATAGCAAAATTAAACGAAACGTGTTCATCAATCCGAACAAACTATACGGTCTTTTATTTACAAATCTTGTATGCGGCAAGATAGAACAAAACAGAAGTATAGAATCAATATCTAAAGATTCTAGATTGATATACCAGAAGATCTCAGCTTTGAGTCAGGTATTAATCAATAAGGAAATAAATAATATAAAAGAAAGAGCCTTAGAAAAGCTTAAAACATCAGGGAAAGAATCAGATCTGTACAGGAATTTAATAACGGGTGAATTTGTAAAGGATCCAGAACCGGATAAGAGGATACTAATAGCACATGCTGGTTTTCAGAACGATTTTACAAGGATTCATAGGGATGGAAGATTAGAGTATACTATAGATGTGAAAGAGATACTAAAAAAGATAGGTACATGAAATATTTTTTCCGATAAAGTATGGAATATTAGAAAACCTTTGGTATTCATCTCATCGATATTGCAAATATTTATAAACATTACCTGATTAATCTTTTATAATGTCCCGGCTGATAATGCAAATACATTCCATGGAAGATAATACACAGGAGGAGGCATTTAATAAGCATTATCTGCAATCTTTGATATACTCAAGACTAAACGAGGAGGGAAATAGCAATTATCATGAAGGGAATAGATTCAGGTTTTTTAGTTTCAGCGATTTTTTTCCATCAGGATCCATGAAAAGAGGAGAATCCAAGAGAGTAATAATTTCTTCACCAGATAACAAAATGATGGGTCTTCTGGCCAAGAGTTTCATTGAGGATGGAGAGATTTATCTTGGTCCAAATAAATTTATTATATCATCGGTTAAAACAGTTAGGCCGAATTTATCATCAAGAGTTTATATAAGTGGAAGTCCAGTAGTGCTCTACAAGGATAACCAAAATAACAGATTTTTTTCCCTGAAGGAGGGTGATTCCATATCCTTTTTCATGGAAAGGATAAAGGAAAATGCCATAAAAAAATACCATCAGTTTACGGGTAAAACACCAAGATATATTGAAGGTCCGATTTTTGACTCAATAAGGCTTAAAAAAGAGGTGTCCATAAAAATCAACCACAGGGGTGGAGACTTTTTCATAATAGGAAGCCTCTGGGAAAAACTGGGTATAATGGATAAAAGAAGAATTGACTATGATTTCTACCGTTTCATCATTGACTGCGGTATAGGAGAAAAAAATAGTCTAGGTTTTGGATTTTTAAATCCTGTTTTGGAGGAGAGACACAATGCAGCAAGATAAAGATGAAGAAGTACTGGTTTTAGCCTCTCTATTACACGATATAGGAAAGGTAAAAGTAAGGCATGATAATAGCAAAAATCACGCAGAACATGGATATGATATGTTAATGAAGATTGCTGAAAGCAGTCCTAACAAGGATTTCATGAAAAGAGTAGCAGACCTTGTCAAATATCATCACACAAAGCCAGAGAATACTGGACTAGCTGACAAAGACAAAGAACTTCTTAGGATCCTTAAGGACGCAGACTGCAAATCGGCTGCCCATGAAAGGGATGATAGGGATGCGCCAGTCCAGAAGGACGGGCCATATCTGGATAAAATGTCTACATATCTATCCTTAAAGGACCTGAAACAGACAAAGCCAAACCGTACACATTTTTATGTTCAATCAGAACAGGATATGTTGAAAATTTTAGAGGGAAAGTCAGGGAATTCTGGATATAAACAACTGGATGAAGATATTGTAAAAGAAATTAAGCAATTAAATGGTGATAGGTTCAGTCAATACATAGGTTCCATAAATTCAGTACTTAGAAATAAAACTTCATTTCTTCCATCAGCATTCTATTATTCCAATCCGAATATTCCTCTATATGACCACCTCAAAATAAGCGGTGCTCTGGCCATGTGTATTTACAGGTCAATGAAAAGTGAAAATTCAAAATTTATGTTAATACGGACAGATATGTCTGGCATACAGGATTATATATTCAAGTATTTCAGGTCGGAACAAGCTGATGAGAATGGAACAAGGAGAATTAGAGGGCGGAGCCTCAGGGTAAGCTTAACAACAAGGGTCATTGTCCAATATATAGTCGATGAATTAAACCTATATGACTTAAATGTTGTGTGGCTCAATTCAGATGGTTCACTCATCATTGCTCCTTACTCGGATGAAAATGAGCAAAAACTGAAGGAAATAAGAAAAAATGTGGGACAATATTTCATTGATCATGATAGGGGAATTACTTGCGCCATAGAGTGGAACGTAGGAGACTATGATATTATACCCGCAGTTAAGAAAGATCAGAATAAAGAAAACGAAGATTTAGAAACTGAAGATTCTAATTTTAGGATATTTATGGACGAACTAATGGGCAAGGTCAACATGGTAAAGAGAAGGAGCTATTATGAGCAGATAAGCTCAGGGTTACAAGATTTTTTTGTGGAAAAGGAAATAAAACCATGCTGGTCATGTGGACTTAATAATGGCAACAATGATGGAAAGTGTGATGAATGCATTAGAGAGGAGGAAATTGGTTTATATATTGTAAAAAAGTTTGATAGCATAATTCTACAGAGAAATGATTTAGGTCAATATGAGGGAGATCTTAATTTTGGTTTTGGCAATTATGTTTATTCATTTTCTTTTATGAAGCCTATGGGAGATTTGAAATCTGGAAGAATACTTTACATTAATAATTATCCGGAACATTTGAAAGACTTTCAGATCCCATGGGAAATATTCATGATAGGGAATTATGCCCCAACAAAAGAAGAAGGTAAAGGAGGACTTCTAACAATAAACGATATGCTGAAAATAAATAAGGAAAAGGAAAAAACAAACAGTATTCAGGGTACAGAAAATGGAAATATATCTTCTAATGAAGAAGATTTAAAAGTAGGTGGAGTGGCGTCTCCAAGGAAATCTTCCTACTTGGGTATTTTCAAGGCTGATATTGACAACATGGGCACACTGATTTCTAGTGGATTTCCAAGACTAACACTTCCTTCATATGCATGTTTATCGAGGCAAATAACCACGTTTTTTACAGTTAAAGTCAATCAAATTGCAAGCACTCAAAGAATTTATCTTGTATATTCAGGGGGAGATGATATATCTGCCCTTGGACCAATAGACAAGGTCATAGAATTCTCTAGGATACTGAACAGTGAATTCAGAAAATGGATGGAAAATGATGAAATAACGTTCAGTGCAGGAATAGCAACAACGCATGCTAAATTTCCTTTAAGAAGGGGTATTGATCTGGCCGAGGAGGAGCTTGCAAAGTCAAAAAGTAACATTTATAATGGAATAGTAAAGAACTCAATTACAGTATTTGAAACAACAATGAACTGGGAGGTGTTTGAAGAAATGACAAAGTTTAAGGAGCAAATGCAAATGAAAATAACAGGTGTAGACAGCAATGTAGGAAAGAATTTCCTTCAAAGGCTGCTTAAAATGGATGAGAACAATCCGTATAAAGGAGGGAGTTTAAAGGGCAAGGATTTGAACTTTCCGGATCATACAGTCTATTATTATCTTCAGAGGAACTGGAGGGGAAATGATGCGGAAAGAATGGAATTTATGAAGGAAATTGTAAGGAAAGAGCGATATCGATTTATAAGGTATCCTGCAACTTACATATTACTTCAAGAGAGGGTGTGAAAAATGTATAGAAATGACAAAAGCTATGGAAATCATAACAGCAAAAGGGAAACGAATGAAAGAGGTGGATGGGAGCAAAACACCGGGAATAGGGGAAGGATGTCGTCTGTAGATAGGGTTGAGATAGATGAACTCATTCTAAAGTACCTTAGAAATGACTCATTAACAGAAGGGGATCAGTATGAAATCTTTAGACTGAATGGAAAGATAATGGAAAAGTACTGCAAAAGGAATGAGGATGAGGCTAAAATGAGCCAGCTAAGAAAATTTTACGACGAAATAGTTTC
>JAJZXP010000458.1 GCA_021806345.1 Thermoplasmata archaeon
ACAAAGAAAGATAACAGAACACATTTCGGATACAAGCTTCACAGCTCTGTAGGCGCTGACATACCGCTTATCAGGGAGTTTGTCGTAACCACAGCAGCACTCCATGATGCCAATGTTGATCTGAGTGCACGGGATATGCCATGTTACAGGGACAAGGGATACCAGGGTGCACCATGCAGGGGACTGAACGGGACAATGGATCGTGCATCCAGGAATAATCCGCTTTCAATCGATCAGGTAAGACGGAATCTGCGCATATCAAGGAAGAGATCACCTGGTGAGAGACCGTACTCCATCATCAAGGGAAAATTCAACGGTGATCATGTTTATGTGACCATGGTTAGGCGTGTTCGTGTAAAGGCGATGTTCAAGTGTTTCTGCTACAATCTTTTCACACTGATGAACCTGAAAAAAAGAGAGAAGATAGCGGCAGCTATGTAAAATGAGTGAAAAGGAAGGAAAAAACAGAAAAAATTAAGGGGTTTTTAGGAGAATATCCATATTCAGCGGCATGATAATGCCGAAAAAACAGGTTTAGTACTGTCTTGTTAGAGGAATTATAAGATTATAGAAAAGGTCTCTATTTAAAATGAGAACAAATCTGCCAAGAGAATTGATTCAACCAGGAAAAAATAGATAAGTTGACTTCTGTTGTCGATACCAAATGCATGAAAAAAAAGTCCTCACTATTAGCGTAATAGTGGCTGCGTATAGAAGAAAGACGTTCTTGAAAGAGGCTATAGTATCATTGTTGAGGCAGAATTTTTCAAATCCAATTGAGATTATAGTTTTAAAGGATTTTGAATCAGAAGAAATAGATATACTCATGAAAGAACGCGGAATAAAAGAAATAAGAAGAGGAAATGAATCGTTTGGAGAGTCTGTTTCTAGAGGAATAGTTGAATCAACAGGAGATATACTGTTTTTCCTTGATGATGACGACATGTTTGTAGAGAACAAAATAGCAAGTGTATATAAATTTTTCTTAGACTATCCCGATTTGGTCTATTATCACAATTCCGTTTTCCCTATTGACAAATACGGGAATAGCTTTGAGAAAAATCCTTTTCCAAAGCCATCTAGCACTCTACTAATACACATAGATTCAGGAAAAGTATTCCCCAAAGAAGCTTTTAAATTCAATCCGTATTTTAACAGTAGTTCGATAGCCATTCGAAAGAGTATTATACTGGAAAAGTTAGTTTATTTGCGAGAAGTGTCTGCTAATCTTGATAATTTCTACTTTTATTGTGCTGTGATTTCCGGGGGTCTCTTAATTATAGATAATGCTATTCTAACTAAGTACAGAGTACATGACAGTACCACGCAAATTTTAGACCTAGCATTATCGGAAACCAAATTGACAAATTATTATTCAAGGTCTTTGCAGAGCTTGAATGTCATGATTAAAATGACACAAAACCCGACTTATAAGAAAATGGTTGCTTGCTCCATTGTCAGAACTAAAATTAATTTGAATCTCATTCTTCAAAAATCTAAATATGGTATCAGCGCAAAAGAAATTTTCAGCTTCGCTAGATGTCCGGCTCAGAAATTTGAGGCAAATCCGATATCATTGTTACTCTTGCATTTCTTGTCGTTTTTTTTTCCTTCAATTGTGAGATTCGCGTATTGGAAAAGAAAATTAAGAAAGTAGAAGATCTAGTGTGTAGTTCTTCCATTATTTATCTGATTACTCTCCTTTCTTTTAATTAATTGGTAAACAATAATTACGAGCGCGGTAAAAAGGGGTACAAAATCCAAAAAGACAAAAATTGTCCCAAAAAATGGAGGATTAGCAAAGTATGTGAGTTCTCTTCTTAAAAAAATTGTCCCTCCGTGGGTAGATTCGCTAATCTGTAGTTGACCATAGGGGAGTATAACCTTAATACCAGAGAAGTTGTTGCGATTTGTGAAGTCGGCTAACTGTAAAAATGCAGCTGCAATTGTAACATTTGTGCTTATGATCGATATATTTCCTACTTCCTGTCTAAAGATGGAGGGGGCACTTATGTCATAAACTGATAAGTTCCCAAGTATAAACTGCTTCCCCGGTATGGTGAACCCAGCATATCTGACTGTCATATTGCCTCTTCCCATTTCGAAGACATAGATATTATCAATAGTAGCTGCATAATTCTTAAAGTCGGAATAGTGTATCGAAGTCTTAAAGCCAGACGTGTTAGTCTTATTTTCAGAGACGATAGGCAAGATAGTAATATTACTCAATAAAATTGGATTCTGAATTTCCGTTACTACAGGAAAAACTGGAGGAATTAGCAGTGTCTTTTTCCCCAAGATTCCCAACTGGCTTATGTCCAATGACATATTCATGTATTGAGAAGTAACAGAGGGATTTGTGTTTTCTTTTATACTGTAATAATCTTTAAGATTAATGTCCGAGATTTTGGCAAAATTAGTAGAATTTTCTGAATTAAAAATAAATACCAATCTGGCAAGTTTTGCACATGGTGGCGAGTCGAAGGACCTAGAGTAGTTTCCGCTTCCCTCGCCAAATTTTTGTATTGCGGTCTGGCTGAACTCTGAGTATAATTGATCAGGAGTTGAAGTGTTATACCAGAAGATAGTGGCTGAAAAGGAGTCGTTAGCGCCATAAATGGATAAATTATATTCAACATCAAAAGAGCGATCAAAAAACATTGGATAAGGGGGATTGGATGGCGCGGTAAAATTAAGGTTCAGCCACAATGTCGTGTAGGTACCATTTGGTGCCATCATTTGGGCAGTATCATTCATTATTTTTACATTTGATGACAGGTATGACCCAAATTCTTCTGGTTTCAATAGGGAGAAGTTGAGATTTTCGCTAATCTTTTTGGTTTTTAGGTTTTCAACACCTCTGATCCTAACTGCATTGCTTAGTTTTGTTGATTGGTTTACATAATTTAAATTTCTCAAAATAGTGTAATTCAGTGTTTTGGATTCCAATTTGAAATAACCGGATGATAAAAGCTCATTCGTAAGAGTAGTGTAATTGGACAGCAAGGAAGGTACTGTGTTTATATAAGTGGGCGTTAGCTCGTAGTTTTGTGTTGTATTAAGCAGCAATATATGTGAAACTCCAGAAAGTCCAAGTTCAATACTAAAATCTTTCATATGGCCTGATGAGGCACTCTTCATAACTTCGTATATAAGCGATACGTTATACTCATTAGAATATGAATTCCCTAGATACGGGATATTCCAAATGGATTGGGGCGGTAGATATCCTTCAGCTAAGGATAGCCATGTGTTAGAATATGGGAGAAGAAGAATAAGATCGGACTTATTATGCGGTATATTTAAGTACCATTGGTGGAGAGCGTTGAAGTACGTAGGAGCATATATTTTCCCGGAATTTACATTAGTTGTAACCGAGTTAAAATTCTTTTGAAAATTACTAAAACCTTGCTGTAATGATAGGACAGGAAGCGTAAGTATCAAACATGCTAGAATGACGAGGAACCATTGAGAGACTTTTATTGAATGTTCATTCTTTCCTTTAATATTTTTAATTCGAGTTTCACTGGCATTTATCTTATTCGTTATTCCCTTATTTTCCTTAGATACGCCATTTATCAAGCCTTGAAGATACATGAGGATTTTGTTAAAAGAATAAGAGACAATAATTGTGAGGGGAATCAATTGCATGAATTCAAAAAATACCGGATTATCTAATGGATCGATTAGGTAAACGTATCTAAATAAAGGCAATAGGGTTCCGTTTGAAATAAGAAAAATCATTATCGATATCATGAAATAAGTAATTAATGAGGCTTCAACAAGGCGTTTGCCCATTGATTTTTTCGAGGAGAATATGAAAAACAAAGTCAATATGAATGAGACAATAACAAAACTTGACCAAAAAATGCTATGAACCCCCCCAAGGATTGAAGTCAGGAAACCCATATTTCTGAAGGTGTAAATCACATTAGCAATAACGTATGTATTTACGGCCATAATCCGGCTGGGACTATTTAGGATCCCCAAGTAATTTATTAATCCTTGGAGGAAAAAAGAGGAGAATATTATTAAAGCCACGAAAACAAAAACAGTAAAACCTTTAGAAACAAATTTTAGATTTTTCCCTGAAAAAAATGTAAATCCAAAGATAAAGATTAAAGCCACTGGACCGCCGATTAAGAAGCCTATATATCCTAATGAGGAATAAATACTCAAGCCAAAGAAAATCGCCGCTAATGAAAAAATCCTATAAGAATCTACCTTTATTATGGCAATATAATAATACCTTAAAAAAAGAAAGAAAAACATTAACCACATATTGTATTCATAGCCCCCACCTATTACCATCCCAAGCAAAAGTGGATTGATTACTGTCCCCAATAGGAGCGCAGTGATCAATGCTGGCAAATGGCGACGATATACAACGATGAGGAAAGAATACAAACCGATGGAAGGTAATGAAAATGAAACTAAAAAAACCATATTCTGCGCAAGTGAGGGGCCTATGACGAGTGATAACACATAATCCAATAAATAGTAAAGATGCAACTGACCTAAGGCATAAATAAATGTGGTATTGGAAAAATAAAATGGAGGCAAATCGCCGTAGACCAACATACCTTTGGCTGCTGGTATCGTTATAAAAAGGAAAAGAGACAGAAACCCATCTGCTATTAGAAGGGCGGTGAAATACCAAATGGAGGCATATAATTCGGTCTTGCCCGATCTGTCAAGGTGTTCTTGCATTTCTTTAGTGGATAAGATTCATTCATTAGAAACTTTTCTATGGCAACAGTATCTCCGAAGATAAATATTGTCTCTAATAAATATTAGTATTCCTCACAGTTTCATCGTTCTGGGATAATGCTAACATTTATTATTGGATATGCATTGTATATCCAATGAAGAAGAGACCGTTGACGCCTGCCACAAGACTGGAAATAGAAAGCATAGAGGGATATTTCATCCGTACGGTGACAAAGTTCG
>JAJZXP010000356.1 GCA_021806345.1 Thermoplasmata archaeon
TTTTTAACCAGATCCACTTCTTTTGGTAAGTTTAGAACTTTAGAAGTTGAGAAATCATCCACGACTGTGACTTCCATTCCTTCGGCCAGTGCCCTTTCAGCAAGATAAGAGCCTAAGAAACCATTCCCACCGGATATGAGCATTCTTTCCATCTGATGTGTATGGCGCTCTTTCTTATATTCTATATTGTGTTCAACTGAATGGATTCACAATTTTCAAAACATGTAGTTTAGAGTAACCCCATGTTAATACACATTTCTGTAATTCCCTTTTTCAGATCATATTTTGGCTGCCAGCCAAAACCTGAAAATGTCTTTTCCATGTCAGCCTGTGTAAACAGCTGATAGTTTCTGAAGGGAATTTTGGTGTACTTTGCTTTAATTTCTTGGTTCAGCACCTCAGATATAAGCCCTATTATTGAGTTGAAAGAATATGAAATCCCAGTGCCAATATTGTAACTTTCTCCGGGGATCCCCTTAAACATGGCAGCATTTGCCGCTTCAGCCACGTCCTTTACATATATGAAATCTCTACTTTGGTCACCATTCCCGTATATTAATGGTTCTTCTTTAATGGACAAAGATTCCAGAAACTTGCTGATAACACTGGAGTAAAGGCCCTTGCTATTTTCACCAATTCCGTAAGTATTGAAGAAACGCAGTGAAACCACTTCAAGTTCCCCCCTTATTGTGTAATGCCTGCCCAGATACTCATCAAAGAGTTTGGTGGTTGCATACATATTCTCGTGGCCGTATATGGGCATGTCTTCTCTGCCAGGGGCCTTCAGGTCTCCATAAACGGCAGAAGAAGAAGCAATTACTGCCCTCTTTAGGTTATTTTCAGCAGCCACCCTGAGAACATTCAATGTCCCGTTCACATTTGTGTTGAATCCGGAGAATAAGTCATTTTCAAACTGCGGAGGGGAAGTAATTGCTGCAAGGTGGAAAACGCCATCCGCATCCTTAAGTGCCGCCCTTAAAGCGGAGATATCGAGAATCGAGGCTTTGTAATAAGGGTCGCCTTCAATATCCAGTGTCTCAACTTCGTGATTGTTGTGAACCAGGTGTTCCTTTAGGTTTCTTCCAATGAATCCTTCTCCGCCTGTTATAAGGAACTTCATCTGGTTCCCCTTATGGGAATTTTAACTAAAATGTTTGTCCACGGGTTTCAATACCTGGACAATATCATTCCTTTATCAAAACCTTGTAAATTTTGTTTACTTTCTCCTTCAAATCATTCACTATTTTTTCTATTGAACTGGTCCACCAGAAATTGCAACACTTTCCATCTACCTTCACCTCAACTTCATTCTTCTCTATATCCCCCAGAATGCAGAGAATCATCCACGAACTACCACCTTAAATCCCTAGCAAGGTGAGAATTAATTGGTGAATGCGTCCCGGATTCATTGTAATCAGTGTATACATTTTCTGTCAGTATGGAAGCATCATAGTAGTTTCTGAACTCACTCGGCCAGATATAACTTGCTACTATTGAGTTGTGGAAAAACTCAATGTTTACATTGATTTCCAGAGTGTGGTTATTCATATTTTCAAGCTCAGCAACCATTGCATTCCAGAATTTATGCGATATGCACTTTGGGCCATTGTCTGTCATGAGCACCGGACCTATGAGAACTGTTCTATTAAATACCATGAGAATAGCATTCTTCACTGGTCTTTTAGCATCCCTTGCGATGCATGAGATGGAATAATAAAAACCTGCCACTTTTTTTGTGTAGTAGTCCTTTATGTGCATAAGGTATGTCATTCTATGTTCCTTGTGAATTTTTGTCACATAGGTCTCAAATAGCTGAACAAAACCGCGTGGGCGGAATAGGTTTCTGGAATTTGCTCTTTCATTTGGGTCTTAATGCGGGAATAATAAAATTAGTCATATTCTTTATCAAAATACAAACTCACGTGTTACTATTGTCCCACAAGATCAAGGATATGTCATTAATGATAAAAATGGTTACAGACTAATTGCATATTACGGTAATGTGCAGCGTAGTATTTTTATTGCTGAAGAATTCAAGGCTTTTTATTAGTTATTTTACGATGCGATTGCCATGAGTGCCGTCCTGCAGATTAGGAATCTGAGCAAAAATGAGATTGCTATTAATCATCACAACCCTTCGTACCTTGGAAGAATGGAATATTATAAATCTTCAGAGAATATCACAGACCAAATGGAAGGGGGCGAAAGTCGATCACGATCCATTGGCCTAGATGCAATATTTCAATATACTGGATCTGGGGTACAGTTCTTTTCTGGTATGATCTTTTATTTGATCATCGTTAGACTTTTTAGTACAACTGCGGTTGGAGCAATAGCGCTGTTCCTGGCCATAATAGGCCTCTTTCAAATAGTATTTTCATTCGGGCTTGGCACAGCCGCCCAGCATTTTACGTCATATAGCATAGGACTTGGCGATTTTGCCGCTGCAGCAAAGGTCTTCTATAAAATAATAACTTACGGATTTTTAGTTTCAATATTTGGTTTCTTATCCCTTTTGCTCCTTAGCCCCGTAATTTCAATAAGTTTCCTTCATTCTAATCAATATACAAATCTAATCAGGCTCCTAAGTATTGTTCTGTTAGGCAGCATACTTTTTTCTATCCTCAATGGAACATTATTGGGATTGCAAAATTTTAGGCTTTCTGCCTTCATAAATATAATTATCTGGATTGCCTATTATTTTGGTTCCATTGCTTTTGCTTATCTTATTCATAATCTGTCCGCTTTGATTGCTGGGTGGTCCATGGGGATTTTTCTTGGAGTTATAATAGAACTTACACTTATCTTAAAAGTATTATCAAAATTCAAAGGAGGAGCTTTGACTTTATCTACCCAGTCACTGATAAAATACTCGCTACCAGTTGTTTTAAGCGGATTAATTGGCTATAGTGCGGCTTATGCAGATAGATTCATAGTAGCTGGGCTGATCAATTTATCATCTTTGGGTGTATACAATTTCGCTTTATTGATCTCATCATCGCTTGGGTTTTTGGCAATTCCATTTAACAACATCTTAATGCCTAAGTTCTCTGAGCTTTTCGGAAGAGGTGAAAGAGCTTTGATTTCAGCTCACGTGAAAGCTTCCTCAATGCTTTTGATGTCTATATATGTACCTGCTTCACTTGGTATTTCCGCATTAGCTCCAGTGCTTATTGGCTTATTGGGTGGTCCTAATTATGCTGGAGGATCAGCCCCTTTATCATTAGTTATGTTTTTATCGGCCTTCTTCGTTTCATCAAATATTCTAACTCAAGCCATTGCTTCAGTAAGGAGAACTAAAATATTTATTTACTCAAGTGTGGTTGGTTTTGGTTCTAATGTCATACTATCATACTTATTAATTCCAAAATTTGGTCTCGTTGGGGCTGCATTAGGATTTTCGTCTGTATTTGCCTCCACATTTTTTGTTCTTTACTTTTTCGCTAAAGTTGAGAATGTTGCATCTTTCGATATTTCTGGAACAGTTAAGATATGGATCGCTTCATTAGTTATGTTTATAACAGTTTTTATTCTAATTAACAGAATAGGAACAACACTTTATTTAATGCCAATTTATATTTTAGTAGGTATTTGTATTTATCTTGGTCTAGCAAGGATGCTAAAATTATTTAAAAAAGAGGATAAAGAACTAGTGTTATCTTTATTTCCTGAGAATTTTATCAGGACGAGGAAACTTTTATCTCTTTTGATTTTACACTAGATTAATTAAGATAGAATCCGAAGTATCAAACACTTAATTTCGGTTTTGATTCTTTAAGTCACTATCTGTCATAATCTTGACTAATTTTGAGAATTTTATATCTGGTTTCCATCCTAGTTCTCGTTTTGCTTTCGAGAAATCAGCTACATAATTGTCAGACTCTAGGGGTCTGAAAAATTTCTTGTTTACTTTTACAATAACCTCATCTTTATCGGAAAGCCCAACCTCGTTCACACCTATACCTTTCCAATGGATCTCTGTACCAATATTCCTAAATGATTCCTCTACAAATTCTCTCACTGTGTGCAACTCTCCAGAACCTAAAACGAAATCATCGGCATACTTATGCTCCAAGATTCTGGTCATACCTTCAACATAATCCCTAGCATAACCCCAATCTTTTCTAGCATTTAAATTACCAAGTTCAAGTGGCGTATGATCACCGTAGTGATATTTTGCAACATGTAAAGTGATCTTCCTAGTAACAAATTCTGGGCCTCTGACTTCTGATTCATGGTTGAAAAGAATTCCGCTGCACATATACAAATTGTATGCATCTCTATATGTCTTTACAGTCCAGTAACCAGCAAGTTTGGAAACGGCGTATGGACTCCGTGGAGAAAAGGGCGTTTCTTCATTTTGAGGAGTAACTTTAGGCTGACCATATAATTCAGATGTTCCAGCGAAGTAGAGTCTTGTGTTTGCGGAGTAATCCTTAACTGCGTTAACTACATTTAGCGTTCCTCCAATGTTTACATCATATGTGGAAGATGGGTTTAGGAAACTATAACCAACAAAACTCTGAGCAGCTAGATGGTAGAGTTGGTCGGGCTGTACTTCGCTTAAAAGCTTCGAAAGAAAATTTGCATCAGTTAGGTCCCCATAGTGTATATTCACCTCATTAAGGACATCAACGGGAAGAAGCGATAAATTTCCTATAGTCATGGAACTATTCCTTCGTATAATTCCATGTACTTCGAAACCTCTTTCCAAAAGAAGTTTTGTTAGAAAGTAACCATCCTGACCCGTAATCCCAGTAATAATTGCACTTTTCATCTTATATGGCAACAAAGATTTAACTGAACTACATTAATCTTGCCGTAAGAGTAGATATTCTGAGCTTCCAGGGGCAGGTCTGAATCTGCCGACGACAACTTTCCTGAGGAACCTGTAATACTTGAGTTCCCGGAAATATCTGATCATATAGTCAAAACGTCCAGTGGCGACTTTTGAATGACCTCTAGCCCTCTCTTTAAATTTGAATGGAATTTCCGCTATACTGATATTCTTCTTGCATGACATTATGTATAAACCTAATTTGTTGAATCCACTCATTTCGATAGAAGTTGGAACAATTCTTCTGTTTACTATAAAGAAACCAGATATTGGGTCTTTAACTGTTGACACCCATGGCAATAGAAATTTTGCAAAGAAATTGGCTCCCCTGCTTATTATTCCATGTTTTATTGTTCTTTCCGCACCTCCACCTTTTACATATCTTGATGCTATAACAAAATCAAAACCTTCTTGATACTTTTTGATCAAAATAGGTAAAACACTGACGGGATGCTGAAGATCCCCGTCCATGATCAAAACGTTGTTATGACTGGCCTGAGAAATGCCAAATAGCTGCGCATTTACGGTTCCCATTTTCTCAAACCTTTCTTTTAACAATATTTTGATTTGGTTTTCTTTTATACTATATTTTCTGACAATCTCCTTTGTTTTATCAGTACTGCCATCATCCACAAAAACAATTTCTTTAATTTTCAGAGAAGGATTGCTGGTTGCAATCTCCAAAATACCTCTTATTAGGTCTTCAATGTTACTTTCCTCATTCATTACTGGGATCACCAAGGAGATACCATTAAATCCTACGCTTGGGAAATTGTTCAAATCCATTATGATACTCGAGGCAGATCGGAGTCGATATATTATAACTTTTGCAATACATTTAATTGTGCAGTTTCGCATAATTAGCTATTTTACTTTATTTATAGCATAAAAGTAGAAAATCTAGATTTTACGAGACATTACCCGAATGCTTAAGTCAATTGAGTTGCCTCGATACGTGTAAAATAATGTATTTGTAGGTCCAGGAACTAGCTTTGGTTGAGAAAAACGATAAAAGATAAAGAAACATTAAAAGTAGAACAAATATTTCATGCGATTTGAAAAAGTCAAATAGTGCTTTGCGTATAAAAGTCAACAAAAAAGGTTTTTCTTTTCGTTTTATGATTGCTTCTTGCAACTCAGATTGTATGCTCATGGAATCAAGTTTTACTAGAATTGGTCCTGAAACAAACGCACGTCTCATATATTTGTAAGAGAAATTGTGGGAGTTTTCCAGATCAGCCTTTTTTTTGTCAAAATCTTCGTATGTTTGTCTGTTTAGAGTTAGTTGTTGCCGGTGGTGTCGATAATACGTCAATTTCTCCGGCGTCACAAAACATTTACCTGATTCCAACCCTGAAAAACAAATGAAATTATCCATGGCATATCGACACCCCTCATCACCAGATAAATTCTGATTCAGTTTTTGTAAATGCTCTCTCAAAGCCTTTTCGGATATTGACATGCTGCTACTGTTAAAGAGAGAAAGATATGAACTATCTCCATGATAAATTCCATTTTTATCTAAGTAAAACGTAGAATTTTTTCTACTCCTCTCTTTATAGAAATCCAAGGGTTGGCTTTCATCGCTTACAGGTATTGTGCCGTCTTTGCAAAATGCAATGTCACCTGTACCAAATAGTTCGAGGATCGTTTCCAATTTTATAGTATTGAAGAAGTCATCATCGTCTAAGAATGAAATGATTTTGCCTTCTGCTTCATTTAAAGCCCTAGAAAGGGTTTTGTTCCAATAGGGGGAAAATTCGAGAATGTTCTTGACGGAATTATCTTCTAAATATTGATCAATTTTACGATCTGCGAAATTTTTGACTACTATGATTTCATAAAGATTCCTTGATAAACTTTGGGACAGAACTGATTTCACTGCCTGCATCAGGTACTCTTTTCTGTTAAAAGCAGTAATTATGACCGAAATTCTGCGCACTATTGACTATTACAATAATTTCTTTAATTTTTGGGAGTGTAAAACTTTTTTAAGAGAAAATATAATTATTTTCAATATCTCTTTTTAACAATGGCCTAAAGGAAACTTTATTGCAAAAGGGTTGTGAAATAATTTATCACTTAAAATGCATTTCTGTTTAAGATGAAGCCTCCGAGTATCTCTGTCATTTTGATATCTAGTAAAAGAAAAAACTTCATCCTTCAAGCTTTGAATTCTCTCGCAAACCAAACAATGTCGAGGGAGAGATTTGAAATAATCTGCGTTAAAAACTTTACTGACCAAAATTTAGATCAAGAAATAATGCGGTATTCTAACGCAGTGATAAATTCTAATGACTTAAGATATGGTATTAAGGTCTCAGAGGCCATACTTGTGTCAAAGGGGGAAATAATATGTTTCCTCGATGATGATGATATGTTTAGTCACGATAAGCTAGAAAGAGTAAGTCTAATATTTAGTGAAAATCCTCAACTGAATTACTACCATAATGGCAGAACCACGGACCACGAAGAGTTTCTAAACCAAGGAAGCCGAAAATCAAAAGTAGGAAATTCACGTGTACTAAACTTGGAGAAGCCAAATTTTAATGAAACCTTATCCTTTTTCAGACTTTATCCAGATTTCAATTCAAGTTCAATATCAATTAGACGCAAAGTTCTTGATGGAAAGATCGGCCATTTGAAAAATTTGATAATGCATCCGGACACATTTTTTTTATTCTGTGCATTAGAAACAGAAGGTATTTTGATTGAGGATCCAAAGTTATTGACATTTTACAGGTTGCACCAGAGTACTACCAATGATTTTCATCAGAATATTGATGACTTTTATTCTAACAAATTCCACTATTATGAGAGCACTAATGGGGACTGGAAAGTAATTACTTCAATACTTAAAAAAGAGGTCAATCTGAAATTATGCAGATGCGAAATGGTCCACAATGCTTTCTTGAGGGGAATATTCAATAAAGACATAAGTTCAAAGGATATGTTTAAACTCACCAATGACTTTTTTAAATGCATCTATGTGAGAAAAATAATGAATATGATTATCCTCCTAATAATTGGGTATCTCATTACGTTTTTTCCAAGGACAGGAAGGAGATTTTACTATAACATGAGTATAAGATTTTTTTCGAGATGATAAATGGTGGTCACGCATTTGTTTGTTGCAAGGTAATCTTATTCAAAAATGCTGTACCACTAAAATCTCCATAACCTCTAAATTCAACGGCAGTAACTGGCAAAATAATTTTAATCGTGGTGGAAACGGTGAAAAATTGCTGAGTACTAGAATTTGTAATATTTTTTTGATAAATAACGCTTGTTCCTCCGCTTGAGGAAATATCTATCGTTAAAAAATCTGAGATGCTAAAATTCTCAATTCCTACGTTAAAGCTAACACTATACGTACCTGGCAGGAGTGGAATATACGGCCCATTCCAAATGAATGAGCCGTTTACCTCACTTGCTTCTATGCTTCCGTTTTTAAGATACCTGCCAGAATCTAATTTAAGAGAATTTGGATAAAATGTCTTATTTATGTATCTCATATAAACAGGGCTACCATTATACCCTTTTTTGATGGCAAGAATGGCACCTCCTTCAGCATAGATGCCATATGTGTGGTTGCCCAAATCCCTGTTAATTAGTGATGATATCGACGGTTCCTTGCCATATGAAGAAAATATCCAAGGGCTGGAATAATCTCCTATTATGAACTGGAAATTATTGGCTGTTGTATTATTAACCCCTGGAGACCAAGGTGTGGAAAAGGAATTCGAGAATAACGAGAAAAATGGAAAAAGGTTGTTTTGAGTCAATATTGTTGAAGACCTCGGTATGTTATTTGATAAGAATTGCACAGTCTGGCTTGATTGACCAACATGGGGATTATGGTATGTGGAGAAGGCATCTACTGGCTTGTAAAGTGGAGAAGAAGAAATTGGATCAACGCTGGCAGAGATTAATCCCCCAATTATTAATAGTACCAAAAGTGTATAGATGGTGATTTTCCAGTTCTTTTTCGCAAGCCTTTTGTTTCCAAATTTTTGAATGAATTGCGGCATTAAAACAACTGAAATGGTGGATGAAACGTAAATTGCAGGTAATAGCATTGCAGGATACTGATATCCCAATGCATAATACGCTGTGTTTGTCGATAGAAATGAATATAAAAAGTAAGGTATGGAAGTAAGAAGTGTTAGTGGTGAGAGGAAAGATAAAAAGCCTGTGCTCCCAAAGCCATAGAAAATAAAAGTCAACTTCTGCATGTAATTTTGTGATAGGAGAGAATAAACAGCCGCGGGATTAGTAAATAAACCGAAAATTAAACCAGATACTGAATTAAAACCTCCAACCTCACCAGTCTGGAAAGTCAGATCGAGTACGTGGGAACCAGCAATAATGGATTTTAAATACCCGGCCAGGGTTAGATATAGAATAAGTGACGCAAAACTTACCAATATTAGAACTGGGTTAGATAATCTCTTTCTGGACGCTGGCGTGCCATCTTCACCCGGAGACCTATTTCTTACATGATGTCCGAAATAGAATTTCGCCAGCAAGTATTCAGTTAGAATAACTGTCGCAGCAATGAACACAAAATTCGAGTGAAGTGATACTATAAATATCAGGGAAGCAACATTCAATACTTTTCTTCCACTAAAAAAAGCAAAAAAAGAAAGGAAGAAAAAGAACGGGAGAAAACTCATTATATGAAAATCAAAAAAAATCAAACCTTCCGTGAATGGAGATATATAATAAGTAATGACAAGCACCAATAGCAGCCATAATTCTAATCTGGTAGGCGATTTCACCAGTGAAAGAAATTCCCTACCAAATAAATAAAGGGGAACTGCCGCAAAGCTAACAAAAAATGCCTGGAGAATCAAGAGAGTCAAAGGGCTTTGATGAAGCCAATAGAAAAAGAGAATTATAAATACGAAAGGGGAGAAATGCTCCTGGAGTAAACTGAAACCGAGAAGGTTTGTAAAGAAAAGTTTGCCATGAAGAGTAGTGTACATTACTTGGCTCTCAAGTCCTAGGTCCCAGCCTGAAGCACTCAGGGAAAGCATCTTGAGGATTGAGTAAGCTGAGTACAGAATAGTAAATATTAAGGATAGAATGAGTACAATGCTGAGAAATGTGTCACCTTTGATATTATCTAAAGTTAACTTGAAACACTTGAATATATGGTGTTTTTCGATATTGGACGTTAATTTATTAGCTTTCAATTATGCTCCTCTTGCTGGTATTCAACTTGAAACTTAACCATATTGCTAAAACTCCTTTTAATATGAATGCCCCTAATATAATACATACTATTCAAATTATATAAGAAAATTCTTAACAAAAGTTGGTCAGACAAAATAACCTAAACTACATTCTGTGACTTCTAATAACATCAAATTAAACTCCAGTTAAAATTTCATTCAATTTTATTTTGGCATTTTCAAGAGAGAAGTATTTAGCACGTTCCATACAGCTTTCGGAGTCCATGCCAGTGAATTTACCTTTCCAGATAGATAAAGCTTTCTGCAAAAACTCATTTCGATTATCAACTAGCCAGCCGGTTTTCTGGTCGATTATTGTCTCAGCTGGTCCCTGCTTATTATAGCTTAGCACAGGTGTACCATAGAACATTGACTCAAGTGGAACCCACCCAAATGGCTCTTCTGTGAAAGGAAAGGCAGTATAAAGGGCGTTTCGGTAAAGGATCGAAAGTTCACTTTCTTCAACATATCCTCTGAAATCAACTTTCTGTTTTAATTTCCCCAGTGGTGTGCCAAAGGGAATCTTCGATCCAAAGGCGACTATTTTTATGCCCAACTTCACCATTTCCAAGAGAACTTCCACTTCAATCTCCTTCCCTATATATGCCAGAACATAATCTTGTGTTGGAGCCGTATTCTCAAAGGTCAAAGAAGGGAATTCCTTTGGAACATGAAGGACTTCTTTCGAATAGAACTTTTTCCCCCTATAAGTTTCTTTCAAATAATCTGAGTTGTTGACAATCTTCTTAGTTAAATTCTTGTGGCGAGTCATCAATTTGTCATCTAAAATTGTAATCACTGGCCCTAAGGTCTTGGCTAATATGGGGGCAATGGGATTAGCCTTCATCATTTGTAGGGTTTTTAAAGGCGGAGTTGCTTGATTCCAGTAGAGATCTGAAGGGAGGGGTAAGGTATAGGCTAGATTAACAACCTTACTGTGGGCATTTACATCATGTGCCACTATAATTGAGGAGTTTCCTCGGAAAAGGGATTCAATGAGCCAAGATATTGCCCAGAGCATTGCTTCATTCCTCTCAAACATTTTATAAAGGAAACGCAAGGCAAGTTTTCTGTTGGACAGAGATATTGCGATGACATTAGGGGTTGAACGGAAATACTCCATTTTATCATTGGGGATAAATGGAGAAATTACTGTTGTTCCTTCGGAACCAACAATCTTCAAAACCATTTTTAGAAGGCTGAACTGTACTGAGTTTCTTGAAGACATTGGATCGCAAATTAATACTTTTTTATCCTTCAATCATGGGGTGTATCCATATAAGGGATAACACTTTTTTGTATAATATTCAATTCAGCAAGAGATTTTTGAGAATTAACGGAATATATTATTAAACTGGAACCGATCAGATCAAAAAGTTGATTAGCCTTGTTATTTAAGTAGTTACTATATGAGAATCATGGAATCATTTATCCTCGAAGAATTTACAAGATTTGGAGGAGGGCAAACTGTTTTCGAGGAAGTGTATTCCGTCATGGAAAAGACCTTTGGGCGACTCAAAGTTGTTACCGATCGGAATCACCCATATCTTCCTAATTATATAGATAATAGGAATATTATCCCGACACAATTTTCCGATCCTGAATGGGGGTCGCCTTTGAAAATGCTACCAAAAATATATCTCTTAAAGAACTACTTAAAAAAAATCCCGGAAAACTCGTTTTCATTTAATAACCATCCGAATGTTTTCATATACAATGCAACGATAAATTTTGGCCATGAATTATTTGGGTTCATGGGTCAGGTTCCAAAAGGGCTAGACAAATTAAAATTGAAGGCTTTAAAGGCGACAGGTGTTTTTACAGTTTATAATGGAGCTTATTACCTTACAAACGGGGCATACACGAAGAGAATTTTAAAGGAGTTCTTCTCCCAATTAGGGATAAGCAATCTGACTATAGAACTAATCGACTTGCCGATCCATTTGCCAGAAAACCTAAGTTTTGACAAGGAAGAGAATACTGTATTAACTTTTGGTCGAATAAGCAAGGACAAAAAACTTGAAGTCGTTATAGAACTGGCTCATCGTATGTCTGAGACAAAGTTCATAATTTCTGGAAGGTCTGTCAAATCCGATTCAGGTTATCTGGAATATCTGAGAAAAAATTCCCCCTCCAATCTTATAATCATTCCCAACCCTGACAATGCCGAAAAGGATAGACTATTTCGAAAAGCTAAGTTGTACCTTCATACTAAGGATTATGAAAATTATGGTATTTCAGTTGCCGAAGCGGTTTCTTATGGTTGTTTTCCAATAGTCCCTAAAAAAAGCGGTGCATATGAAGATATTCTCCTTAACGGGAAGATAGGTATGGGATACTTATATAAATCTGAACTCACAGAACTTGTCGAAGCGGGATTGGGTGTCTCGCGAGAGCAACTACAAAACATTGCAGGAACCAGGGAAAGATTTTCCAGAGATCTATTTAAAAATAAATTCCAGAGCATAATAGAAAACAGAACACTCTGATTTCCATGCGCATTTTGAAACTGGCAAAATGAATTTATGGGAATATGTTTAAGATAAATCTTATTTCGTTAATTAGGCAGTGTTTTAACTAGAGCGTCATTTTAAATCATAGATAATTATTTACTCTTGGGAAATAGACAATGGATTTGAATCAAGACCAGATGTATTACGCTCCTGGACCTGCAGAGATTCCGAGGTATCATCCGAAACCTGTCAATTTATTGATAGTTGTGCCGATTTACAATGAAGCTCCTATTTTAAGGAACAGACTTGAGTTACTTTATGGGTATCTTAATGAGGCGATTAATTCATTTCTACTTGTTTTGTCAGTTGATGTCTCCCGTGATAATTCTGTGGCTATTGCTGAGGAATTTTGCTCACTAAATAAGAACGTGGAAATTATTGTTCACAAAGAAAGGAAGGGTCGTGGATTTGCTGTTAGGGAAGCTTGGAAGAAATTTGATGCAGAATATTATTCTTTTATTGACACAGATTTGGCCATGGGTGTTGATGTAATATCAGGTTCATTATCATTCCTTGACAACAGTAAATATGATGTGGTTACTGCCTCCAGATATTGCTCAGGTGCTAAGGTCGAACGGCCACCACTAAGAAACGCCATATCAAGAATTTACAACTATATACTCAGGCTTTTGTTTGATGAGAAATTGAATGATCATCAATGCGGATTCAAGACCATACGAAATCAAGTAAAGGAAGAATTGCTCAACAAGACTGAGATTAATTCTTGGTTTTGGGATGCTGAACTACTTGTTAAGGCTATAAAATCGGGATTCAAAGTCGCAGAATTACCTGTTTCTTGGGTAGAGAGGAAATACAGCAAAACCTCAATCAGGCGATTAGTCAAGGATATAGGCATTCATGGATATGGAATGATGAGATTGCTAAAAGATATAAAGACAAAGAACTTTGTTTCACATGTGGTTAATAAGGACGAAATTAGCACTTATTCCCGAACTGATTAGTATAAAGCTGACAGTATATTGTCTGAACCTTTTAAGGTTAGAAAAATAGGAGCCTATCACCGTTCACCGATCAAAGATGAGAATTAAATGTTCAAAACTATTGTTTGTAAATTCGCTAGATAGCAGCGGGATTGGTGATTTTGGTAAATCTCTGTTTTCAGGAATTAGCCCAGACAGAGTGGAGAAAAACTACTTGAACACGAGCAACACTTTACGATCGCTTTTCAATAATTGGGTTAAAATTTTTAATTTTTCTGGAAAGGTATTGGTAAATCTGGGATTTACCTCGTATGGAAAATCACGTTTTCTTAATTTTGCTAATTTTCTTTTAATCTATCTTCATTCAAGCCTGTTTTCCGGAAGAATTGAAGTGATTCTGCATGATTCCCCAGACCTTCCTGTCAATGATGTTTCTGGTTATGAGCATTTTAATTTAATAAGATTCGGAGGGGCAATCGCCACAAAACTGCTTAAGAACATCCAACTTCATGTATTTTCTGTAACATTATTTTCCATTCTTACGAATAAATATGGACTTACAAAAGTCCATTTCCACCCGTTCCCTTGTCTTGAGGATAGTGAACCGGTAAGCAGCGATAAAACAGATTTCAGTGTAATAAGTATAGGGTATATTGCACCTTACAAAGGGCTTGAGATAATCCATTCGATAAAACAGGAGATTCCGGATGTGGATTTCATAATTGGTGGTTCCAATCACCCAGTCTTGTCAAAAACAGAAAAAGGGAGAGACTACATTACCAATCTGTTATCATTGCTTTCCGAGGTTGGGGTAGATTTTAGGGGGTATGTATCCGAAAAGGAAATAAGAGATCTCTTATCTAAACGACGATTAATAGGTATTTTGCCATACAAGGCAACTTCTGGTTCAAGTTATGCGGCTACTTATTTCATGGAACTTGGAATTCCATTGATAACATCTGATTTACCGGAATTTAGGTGTCTTTATGAGTATGGGGCAGGAATTTTTCTGAGTGATAGAAATACAGAAAGTTTTACTCAAAAGATATTAGAATTAAAAAAAGATTTAAGTCTGTACCAAGATTTAGTTAAAAGAGCCACATCTTACTGTAAAAGATACTCAGTAGAAAATTTTTTGGACGAAATAGGAATTTAAAATTCATGTCAACCTTAGAATTATCTTAGAACTATAATCGCAAAACAAAGAAATCTTTTAATTATATTAGAAATCAACGTATCATTGAAGCAACATGAAAAACGTCTAGCAATGGTATGCAGAATTCTTTGGACAGGTGGCGTTGCTCTTGTTGCAATTGAGCAACAAAAAGCTCTGATAGCTAATGGGAACGAATCGGTTTTATTTTTTTTACGAGATGCTGGGTCTTTGTATGAAATACCTGAACAAACTCACATAGTGCACAAACAGGGTGAAACTCAGGGCTTTATAAGACGTTTTTTGACCGATTTTACCAAAAGATTTGCGGGTCATCGTGGAGAAGGAGCGACTGTAGATTTAGACTACATTATAGAGTCAAGGAAATTTCTTAGAAATTATGATAGAATTATTTTTCACGATCAGTGGACCGCAATATTTGGGCTTTATTACAGAATTAAAGGTATAAGTTACGCAATTCAATTGCACGAGTTTTTTCGACCACCCCCAGGGATGAAGAAACACAGTTTCTTAGCTCTGATGGCATGGTTTTATGACGTAGCCTCGATTATGATGGCCCCCGCCATCATTACTACAAGTGAATACAATTACAACATTGCCAAGAGATTTAATAAAAATACTTACCTTGTCAGAATTGGGTTTCCTCCTCCCAAATTGGATAGGTTTAAAGTTGGGAAATTTGAGCCCGGTAGAAAAACAGTGTTATCGCTTACGCTCTGGGATAAGGGTAGACGCCCTAGTTTTTATGTAGAGCTAGCTAACCGGTTGCCCGAATACGACTTTGTTCTTGCTGGTTCATGGACAATAGAGGATGAGATGCACTTGTTTATTGAAGAAAACAGAAATGTAAAAAACCTGAGAATAACTGGTCGTATAGATGACTCGGAGAAAATACGATTGTTAACAAATTCACATTTTTACATAAGATTTGGATACAATGAACGTGGGCCTGGAATGGGTGCTTTAGAAGCTATGAGCTATGGCTTAATACCATTTGCAAACCAAGGTATAGGTTTGTCGGAGTTAATCACTGATCGTGTGAATGGGTTTCTGATCACAGAATCTCTGCTGGAAGAAACTGTTTCTGCATTCAAGTATGTATTAACCCTTTCTCAAGATGTCCTCGAGGAGATGTCACTCCGAAACCTTGAATTATGCAACACTTATTCTTGGGAAAACAATGCTCAGGGGTTAATGGAAGTCTTTGAAAAATATGACATATAAATATGCTGCATTCTCATTGGCGTTAAAGTAATTTATCTGTCTTGGTAATCCAGTTAATATGAGGGTAGGTCTCCTTGCCTATAATTTAAAATCTAACCATAGTGGACAAACACGATTTTTGGTTAATATTGCAAAAGGATTGAAAGCTATTGGGCACGTTCCAATAGTATATTCTCTTTTCTCTGACGATGTCATTACCGGCCTTCTCAATAAAAACACAATAAAGCAGGTAACCCTGAACAAGCCTCCCAGTGCAATATCTAGTTTAAGGTACATGAATTACTCAAAGAGGCCGGCCATTGATCTATATCATCTTGTGTACGAGAATGATGAATCAGACGTTTACGTGGTACTAGCCGATGAAGCGATACCAGTTGTGGAACATCTTTCAAAACAAAAGTCCGCTTACATTTCCAACGGAGACCTAACATTAATGCTGCTCAACCCAGAATTTAAGAGACACAATAAGTTGGCCACGAGCGTACTTGAAAGAGGATTTGTAAAACAGTTAAGAAACCATTCTTGTCTAGTTACAAAGTTTGACAGCATCATGGCAAACAGCAGTTTTACATCAAACTTAATGGCTTTTTTTTATGGTGTCCCAATAGACAAAGTGGTTTATCCTCCAGTTGATCCTGATATTTTCAAGAGAACCCCCGAAGTTGATCCAGATGAGAAATATGCTCTAGCGCTTGTAAGGAACGAAATGGACCCCCTCTATCATCTCGTTTCTTCTTTGGCAAGGAAATTTCCGATAAAGGTTATTGGCGGCGGCAGTATAACCAACGCACAGAATCAAGGTTTCGTTTCAGAAGAGCGATTGGTTGAGCTTTACAATATGGCCTTTTTTACTATCTCTCCTAGTGTAGTAGAATTTTATGGGTACAGTGTAGTTGAGTCAATGAGCTGTGGTACTCCGTCTATAGCTTACAACAATGCAGGAGCCAGAGAACTCATCACTAGCGGTGAAAATGGATGGTTATTCAGTACAAAAGAAGAGCTGATCAACGGAGCTTCGAAGATATTTGAAACAGGATACGACCGGAGCTTCCGAGATGAATGTCTGGAACGCTCTAAAAAGTATACAAACGCAGAATCGGCAAAATCTCTTATGTCCGTCATCTCTTCGATTTGAGGAAACCAATTGGTATTATATAGCGACTGCGGATCGGTGTAAAAGTTGAATAAGTCTAACCCTACTGTTGCATTATTACGAATCAGGCAATCGCTTTTCGATAATGCAGATTACTTGATTTTGATAGCGTCAGCAATTTTCTACATCGTTCTTATGTTTCATCTCTCTTATTTGAAGTATTATACATTCCAGGACACGTTTTACGACTTGGGACTTAACAATGAGATCATGTGGCTTTTGTCTCATGGATTCATATCTAATTACATACACAGTCAATTTAGTCAAATTTACCCTTTTCAATACGAAAAACCAATTGTTTTTCTTGTTTTACCGTTCTATTCATTATATCCTCACATATCAACTCTTTTATTTATCCAAACACTATTTTTGGGATTAACTGTTTTCCCAATATATTTTTCTTCTAGGATTATAGTTAGATCTAGAGCCATTTCTTTAATTGTTGCACTTTCATTCTTAGTTTTTTTCCCGGTGGCCACTTCCAACCTCTTTGATTTTCATTTTACTTCATTATTTCCTTTCTTCTATCTGATGACCGTCATGTTTTGGGCGAATAAAAGAACAAAGTTGATGGTAATTTTTGCAATTATAACGGCAACAATCAATCCATTAACACTTATTTTGGTAACTTTTTTCCTATTATATTCGGTTATATACGATTACAATAGCTCCACTAATCAATCTTTCTCAGATTTCAAAAAATCATATCTTCCAGTATTGATCACCGCTGTTGGACTAATTATAGTGTTTTTTATCTACCATATTTTTGGAACTTTGTTCTTTGCAGGTGCGACTCCGTCTGCAAATGGTTCCATTTGGCTGTATGATATAAACTATAAACTGGAATTATTTCTTTTTCTTTTCGGTGCCTTATCATTTATTCCTCTCTTAGACCCTATGACCCTTTTTCTCATCGCCCCATATGCAGGATATGTAGTATTGTCTACAGATGGGGCTAATTTCCAAATATTTGGTCTGCACTATCCACTTTTCGCTTCTGGGCCACTTTATTTTGGTCTTCTTTTGGGTCTAAAAGTCATATTGTCTAACTCTTCAAATGACAACAAACTTGGTAAATCTGGACAGAAATTTAAATTACCTAAAGATCAAGGAAAACGTAGCGTTTTAAAAGCCATGTCAGCCTTTGTAGTAGTAGTAATTGTATTTTCAGTTGTTTACTTCCCATACAGCCCAATTAATAAGGATGTTCAAGGTGGATATTTCAATGGGAATCATAATATAAGCAGTTTGACAAACGTAAATCCGGCCGTATTATCATTACACAAAGTAATTTCCATTATACCTGCTAATGCTTCATTGCTAACTATGAATGACATACCGGAAGTATCTGGTAGAGAGTATGTTGGTTTATATAACAACCACGCCAACCTTAGTTATAATTACATACTTTTTAATTCTTATTTCAGCTATTTTACTGCACCTTATGCTGAAGTACCCTTCCTTAAAAGCGCGATAACAAATGGGTCTTATGGAATTGCAGCTGAAACTCCGTATTCTTTGTTGTTGGAGAAAAACTACAACGCACCACCTAAGTTATATATCCCATTTAATTATAATGACTCTGCAAATAATTTGGCTACTGATGGGAATTCAGTGAGGGTTAATGGAACTATAACAGATAACACCTCTAACATTTTTATGTGGTATGGCCCATACCTTACTTTGTTTCCAGGAACCTATAGCTTTACATTCTATCTTTCTTCTTCAAACGTCTCATCCAATAATTCACAAGCTGTAATTCTTGAAGTAAGCAGTGGAAATATGATCTTTGATTCAAAAGTAATTTATAGAAATGACTTCCAGGAAAATAACAGTATTAAGGGTTTCACTTTAACAGTCACTTTTAGCACAGTAACTCAATATGTAGAATTTAGGGGCTTAATGAATAACGGGTTGGCAAGATTGGCTATTCATTCAGTATATGTCAGACAACTTGCATCCTTAGAATGAATTAATCGTTTCACAAGGGGAGTATTTTTAATCATTAAAATTGTTAGAAAAAGTGGACAATATGAAACTTATTGAAAAATCACGAATATTTGCTAATTTATATAGATATATGGGGTGGGCCTCTAAAGTTACCTATGATTTATTTTGGTGGATTAGAATGGAGAAAATTCTAAGTAACAGAAGTGGGATCTATTATGTTTGTAATCATCACTTAGGTGACACTTTTATTTTTTGTTCATATCTCTCTAAACTAAACAGAATAACTGGCAAAAATCATGGAGTAATTGTTCCGGAATTTTATGATAGTATCCCAAAAATGTTTGGGCTGAATTATGTATTAACCGAATCCATGCCAAAGAATAGGGGATTCAATGATATTTTTTACTTTTTGGCAAAGGCCCTCAGAATGAACACTTTGCCAAGTGTCTGTGCCTATATTGATGCTATAAAACTTGGAGGAAAGAACAAAGTTGACCTTTACACGGGTCCCACAGTATTTTTAGGATTAATGCCTAAAGAATTGCCTGATAAACCTATTTATTTTTCTATCGGTGCTAAGGAAGAAGTTAATAAAATTATTAAATCCGCTCACTTTACCGGTGACAAAGGTGTCATCATTGCGCCTTATGCAAAAACCCTCAATGAACTTCCAAATGATTTTTGGATGCTGCTTTCTAATAGACTAAAGGAGCAAGGATACACTATTTTTACAAACGTGTCTAAAAAAGAAAAAGAATTACCTGGAACAATCCCAGTTTCCTTATCTCCAGATGAAATGATAATTTTGGCAAAAGAAATAGGATGGGTTATTTCGATACGCAGTGGTTTGTGCGATTTACTGCTTCCAGCGGGAATAAGTCTGACTGTAATATATTCAGAAGATTTTTTGAAGAGCGCAAAGTATGACATATATATAAATGCAGATGTGCAAAAAATGTTTCCATCAGTAGTAGACCAAATCGTTTTAGAAAATCATAATGAAATAGATTTTTTATCCGCCGTAGAAAAAATTTCTAATTCTTAAAATGGTATTTAGTGTTTGTCAGAAGATTTACTGAAAATCACTAACATTTTTAAGATTGAGTTTCACTAATCATTAAGATTATTAATTCAATTAAAAAAGGGAATCCATATATTTAAAAAAAAGTCTATATCTTTTCGCTCTCTGTGAAAAATAGTTTGCCCAACCCCTCATCTCTTTTTACGCACACTGAATACGCAGTCATCAACCCTGATGGTTTAAAGTCGTTTATTAGAATCCTTTCTCCAGTAGGTGCACCCATAATGAGAAGATCATATCTGATGCCAGCCAGCTGTAGATTCTTTACAGTTTGTACCCTATAATTTGATTTCCTAGAGGTGAGAATTATCACGAAGTCTTTCTTAGAAATTTTATTGAAAAAGTTTTTTACGCCTTCTAAAGGCGTTTCCACTTCTCCCTCCAAATAAGCATTGTGTGGGAAAATTGTTCCATCGAGATCTATGACCCATGTTTTGGGCAATTTAGAGAGATTAAGCATATTCATCAAAAACCTCTTGGAATATTTGTAAGCCATTAAAATAAGAAGCTAAAATTGCGTCATAATCGTCTATCACATATCCTGCTAAAGAAAGCCATATGAGGGCATGAAGGGCCTTAATAGATGGCATTTCCTTATCTAATCGTTCTTCAATCAATTTTGAGGCGTCTTCAAATCTCTCGCTTTTTATTTTCACATCTATATCAGTTCCATTAATCCTCAATTGAAATCTTCCTTGGTTAAAATAATCATAATTACCGTAAGCTGAATAGTACAATTTAGCATAGTCGTATAATGGATCGCCGAAAATCTTCAAGGACCCAAAGTACCCCCTAGGATCGATGAACACCGGTTCGCGTTCTTTACCTTTAAGGATCATATTAGAAAAGGTGGGATCGCCATGAATTACAGAAAATTGCTTCCCCTTTGTAAGTAATTTTTCAAATATCTCTGCGATGTAGCTCTGATACTCCGATATTATGAGATTGGTTACATTATGTCCATTTACACGAAAACTCTCGGAATTTTTATGCGGTATTAAATTGGAAACTCGCGTTATTCTATCTAACGTTTTCTTGACATAAACTTCTTCTACCACCTCGTGCTCAAAATTAGTAGAACCCATTTTATGCAATTCATCTATCTTATCACATATTTTAATTAGCACTTCGCTTTTTATGGTATTCTCATAGTCGCATAGACTAAATGGTTGAGGCCCATCAATAAACTCCATCGAAAGGGGTTGGTAAGATATTATCTTCGGAATGCTATTAAAGCCATAATTTGATACGTGTTTGTACCATTGGATTTCATCTTCAATCAATATACTATAGGCAGGATCTTTAGGCTTCTTAACTACCACATTATTCTGTATAGATATACTGTTGAAAAATCTAGTAGTGAATTGTGAATCTCTAGCCTTTCTATAGGCTTCGTATGTTCCTATTTCCTTAATATCATTCATAACTAGTGGTTCAAGATTGATTTTCGTATCTGACAAGAATTTGACAAATTCTCCGTTTTCAGGAATGCCTTGAAGAACCTCTGGAAACGGGAAAAAGAATAATCCGACTACCCCCAAATTGTTAAGAAATGTATTTGGCTCTTCTATCAAATTGCCATCGACAAAACTCCACCTGCATTTGACTTCATTGCTTAGACCTATAGTATTTTCTCTTATTTTTCCAATCCCTATTGTCGATGTAAAATAAAGGTCTGACCAGACTATTGCAAAACCATTCCCATCTGTTGCTTTGATTGCTTCACCAATGCCTCCCAAAGTGCCGGAACCATTTGCTTTGACCAATCTGAAAGGGGAAGAAGGTGGAAAATTATCCAAATATGTTGTGAGCACATCGGACTTGTAGTCGGAAATAATTATGGCTTCTAAATCAGTTCCAAAGGCGTCTATTATCGAATACAAAACAGGCTTACCACCAATCGAAACCAAGGATTTAGGTCGATTTAGCGTTAAATGATCCATTCTAGACCCTTTGCCTCCAGCTTGGATAATCAGTTTTGTGATTTTACTCATTCAAACTACCGTTTTACCTAAACTACCACCGGGGTGATTTCGGACGAAATCAGATTTGCTATATCCCCTTTCGGAACTCAGTTGAACAGCAACTGAATCTAACACAGCAGAAAAAACCATAGTAGATGAAATTGGGGCCATTCCAAGATGGTCCCCCTCTTGTTTAACAGGAATGTTTAGGGTAATCTTCGCCAGTTTTGAGAGAGTTGAGTTCTCTTTAGCAGTAACTGCAACTATTTGAAAAAAACCTAGTGCCCTTAAGGACAAAATGAACCTATTCAGTTCTTCGGTTTCGCCACTTTTCGAAATGGCTATGAGTAAATCGGAGGAAGAAAATATGCCCATACTTCCATGCAAAGAATTTACGGGGTCCACAAATAAACTACGTATACCAAGTGAGTCAAAAGTAGCAGCAACCCTAGCTGCAACGAACATATTTTTTCCAATCCCTGTAAAATAGTGTAGACCTTTCACGGCTTTGCTCATATTTATGAAAGGGGGCACATCCTCCTCAAGTACTTTTGATTTCAAGAGTGAATTCAGAACGGATGACTGTATAGCTAAGCTTTCCTTCCAGTCCATTTGTAGGTCATTATCGAAAGGTAATTTAAACCTTATGAGGTTAAATTGTAGATTCCCCTCATAAATGTAAAAGTTCAAAGTTAATCAAAGAATAAATATTGATGTATTTCCTTCCAGTTTTGTTATACGTTTTCCTGAACCTCTAACGTTTGAGTATTTTTTTAACAGAATGTGTTGAGCCTATAAAATAAGTGAAAGCGTGAACAGTTACTGACATGACAAACTCTTCAAGACTACTGTGCGGATTTTTCAATGATCCATATCCTGAGTTGAACTTTAATTACTTCAATCCAAAAACTGCAAGATGTTTATCCCAGTCCCGGATAAGTATTTCGTAATGTATTTCAATTTTGTTATAGTTTACCGACAAATTTAGTGAAATGTTTGACTTCCATTGAATAAGATAGCAAAATGAACAATTATCCCAAGTTCTTTTAGATAAAGTATTTTATTAGGTAAATGGAAATATTTGACAGGATTATTTATAATTACCAAAAAGGTTATGGTATGGCAGTTATTTCCTTGAGTTGGAAGTACGTATTTGCAGGACCCTGGAAAAGCATCAAAATTTTATAAAGCACATTATGGTTCAATGATTAAGACTCATGGAGTTAGTTTTATTCTATTCTCAATTACTATCGCCTACTGCATTCTCTGGTCATTCATAAGCATAATCAAGATACTTTCGCTCCATGCATATGCGGCTGATCTGGGGTTCAGCGCCGAAAGGGGTTGGCTGGTCCTTCACACCAATCTGGGATTTGGTGGCTATGTGCACATACTTCTAAACTCAGGCATTGTATTCCTTCTATCCCCTCTCACAGCATCCGGAAACTTCTTCGCAATGGTCGTATTTCAGGCCTTTTCCATAGCGGTTATAGGTCCTGCCCTTTTCTTCATTTCCCGGGCGAAGGGGCTGGGCACATTTACATCCCTCCTCATCAGCGCTGCATTTTTCCTCTACTTCCCGGTGTACGGAATAATGTGGTTTGATTTTCACTACCAGGCTTTCTTTTTCCCTCTGTTTATCCTTGGCTACCTTTTCTACATTAAAGGGCATTATCTCCTTTCATTCCTTCTTTTCCTTCTGTCGGGAATGGTCAGGTTTCCATACAGCATCTTTCCCCTTGCTTTTGCTCTGATAGAGTTATACATGGTTTTCTGTTCCCGTAAGTCAGGGGTCCAAAGAGACAAACTGGCATCTCTCACTGCCCTTTCAGTTATCATGTTCTTACTTACGGCACTTGGGACATTGTATTTTGGTCTGGTCCAATCCGTTCCGGGAACTGCGCCCATAGCCCTGCCGGCACTGTCCTGGCCTTTTTTCCAGAGGCTAGCAATAATTGCCTTGTTCCTTGGGCCGTTGCTGTTTCTTCCCGCGTTATCACCAAGATGGCTTGCCTTAGCGCTGCCTGGATTCTTTCTCATCCTAGCATCGTCATATACTGGCTATTCATACCAGCACATATTCCAGGGACAGTATATTTCCGGCATTGCGCCTTTTCTTCTGCTTGGATTCATAGATTCCATCGTCTACATTAAAAACAACAGGGATAAGCTGACGAGGCCCTCGCTGAGGAAACTTCCGCTCAGCAGCCTGTCTAATTCATATAAGTTGACTGTGTCTTCAGTGATAGTTCTGATCCTTCTTAACATGGTTTTCGCGCCGTTCGGCCCGTTAAACTCATTTTCACATGAAGGGTTCAATTTCCATGGAAACACAAGTTACAACATTTCACAGTACA
>JAJZXP010000015.1 GCA_021806345.1 Thermoplasmata archaeon
CGGTGTTAATTGACAACTCCTACCTAAGGAAAGAAGTTTTAGACGTTTATAAAGGAAAGCAGGGACGATTCAGATTGGATTATGTAAAATTTTCCAATTCACTATGTAGAGACATAGATGCATCACGACTTAGGACTTATATTTATGACTGCCAATTTAAGGAACAAGAAGCTTTCTTTACTTCTCTAAATTTACAGGATAGTTTCGAAGTACGCCTTGGGGAATTAAAAGCAAAGAACAATGGAGATTTTACTCAAAAGCAGGTTGATGTACTGATGGTGATTGATATGATTCAGCTCAGCCTTAAAGGAAAAGTACAGCATATAATATTGGTGTCTGGTGATAGCGATTTTATTCCGGCTGTCAGGTTCATAAAAGAGGAGGGTGTGAAAGTTCATCTTAGACCAGCACAGAAGGACATGAAGCTAGATCTTGCCAAATCTTGTGACACCAGAAAGGCATTAGACAACACTTTTATGGTTGAATGGATAAATGATCCTTATTCGTAAATTTAACGGATTCTTTCGATTTGAACTTGAAATTTATAATGAAAATCAATTAAAATTACAACAATTTAGCAGTTATATAGGAACATTTTTAAATGATAATAATTTCATTTAATCAGTAACTGATCCCAAAGGAATTTGGAAAAGGGAAGAGTTTGAAGGATAAATAATTTAAGCATCAATTGTTAGATTGGTTACTAAAAAACAAAGAGGAAACTTAACCTTTCCAATAGTTGCACATTCATAGAATTATTAAATAATTTTTCATATTTTGTTAAGCTCGTTTTTCCAGGATCATAAGAAAAATCTACTAGGTTATTACCAAATTTAGTAATCTTAAATATCTTAAGAATCCTAAAATAAGAGACATGAATTTTGTTTTTATGTTTAAGAGTGAAAGAAAATATCGTGGACTTGATGATTTTTTTAGCACAACTTCAAGTAGCTCATTAAATGAATGGAAAAAAATAGAGAATAGAATAAATGAAATTGACTCCAAGTATAAAGATTGGTGCGTGAATCTATGGTCATTCACATCAGATGATGAGGAAAAACAGTATTTAATAAATGATGTCCATGATACTATAGATATGATGAGAAGCAGTGCAATAAATTATATTATAGGGGACTTTAATGCCTCAATTCAGTCATCTTCAGCGGCAGTAGAAAAACTTGGAAACGTAATAATGTATTTGGAATTCTTAAAATTCCATCCACGTAAAACCTTTAGTTCCATACAAAATTGCTGGATACCCATTAACACAGTATATGGTCTAAGGTATTATGATAAAAAATGGAATCGTGTGGTGAAAAGAGATAACCAATGGATCATATTTAAACATTCTATGCTTAGTAGTAAAATGTTGAATGAAATACATAAAAGTGGTTACCCATCAGTACTACTATTGAATCAAGGAGATAATTTTGACAATTCTATTTTTATCGGCAGAAGAAATGCAGCTGCCCATGGAGATTTCTCAAGAATTCTGATAGAAGAACAAATGCATGGATATACCATTAAAGACCCAAATTACTTGATAAAACTTATTAATAATAAAGATGCTAGTCTAGATCAATATTCAAAGGCAAGCGACTTCATTGTGGAAGCCTTTAAAATTTTTGATCAGCGCTATCCATAGTAAGGTAATGTTTAGAAAAGTCTAAAGGAATGAAATAACCATAAGATGAAGTAAAGCTTTCTCTTTGAGTTTCTTCTACATTTCCTGTGATAGAATAAATGGTATTTATCTATATACGATTTAAGATTAGTGGAGATGCAGGGTTAGCCCAGGTTTACCTCCCAACCCATAGTGAATCTCTCAATTGCATATCTATTTTTCAAAGAAATGAGATTTGAATATTTTCAGAAATTTTATAAATATGGTTGACGCATAAAAAATATCAACATGATAAATTTGATATTTTACAATTAACCAAAAGTATATATTAGAAACTCAAAATTGAACTCTATCTAAAGATTTATGTTCATTCAAAACTATAAGGTTCAATGATTAACCCCGATTCAGATCTTGAAAAGAGATTATGGTCTTCAGCTGATAAACTTCGTTCAAACATGGATGCTGCTGAATATAAACATGTTGTGCTTGGACTCATATTTCTGAAATACGTATCAGATTCCTTTGAGGAGATTCATAGGGAACTTGAAGATGACAGAGGGCACCTTTCAGATCCTGAAGATAGGGATGAATACATCTCAAGAAACGTTTTCTGGGTTCCTCCGGAGGCAAGATGGAAATACCTGCAGAGAAATGCAAAGCAGCCAACAGTAGGAAAAATGATCGACGATGCAATGGAAGTCATCGAAAGAGATAATCCATCTCTAAAAGGAGTGCTTCCAACGAACTACTCCCGTGCATCACTGGATAAGCAGAGACTTGGTGAATTAATAGATCTCATAGGAGGAATAGAACTGGGTACCGAAAGCGCAAAGAGCAGGGATCTTCTTGGAAAGGTCTATGAATATTTCCTTGGACAGTTTGCAGATGCAGAAGGAAAGAAAGGGGGACAGTTCTACACTCCAAAATCCATAGTCCAACTTCTTGTGGAAATGATTGAACCATACAGGGGAAGAGTTCTGGATCCATGCTGCGGTTCAGGTGGTATGTTTGTGCAGAGTGAGAAGTTCATTCAGGCACATCAGGGTAAAATCGATGATATACACATATTCGGGCAGGAATCCAATCAAACAACATGGAAATTATGCAAGATGAATCTCGCAATAAGGAACATTGATTCTGATCAGGTTAAATGGAATAATGAGGGAAGTTTTCTAAATGATGCACATAAGGATTTGAGGGCAGATTATATACTTGCAAATCCTCCTTTTAACGATTCGGACTGGAAGGGTGATCTGTTGAAAAATGATGTGAGGTGGAAATATGGAACACCTCCAACAGGGAATGCAAATTTCGCATGGGTTCAGCATTTCATTCACCATCTGGCACCAACAGGTATTGCAGGTTTCGTGCTGGCCAATGGATCAATGAGTTCCAACACATCGAATGAGGGTGAAATTAGAAAGAACATAATTGAAGCTGACCTTGTGGATTGCATGGTTGCATTGCCTCCTCAGCTGTTCTTCAACACCGGAATACCAGCATGCCTATGGTTCCTGACCAAAGACAAGAAGAACAATAAATTCAAAGACAGGAGATCGAAAATGCTATTCATTGATGCCAGAAAAATGGGTTCAATGATAGACAGGAGACATAGGGTGCTTACCGATGATGATATTAATAAAATATCATCGGTATACCACGCTTGGAGAGGTGAAGGCGGTGAGTATAATGATATTTTGGGATTTTGTAAGTCTTCAGATATTGAAGAAATCAGAAAGAACAACTATGTTCTCACTCCTGGCAGGTATGTTGGTGCAGAGGAGGAGGAAGAGGATGATGAGAAGTTCGAAGAGAAGATGCACAAACTCATATCAGAACTGAAGCAGCAGATGGAAGAAGGTAAGAGTTTGGATCAGGAGATAAAGAAGAATCTGGAGAGGATGGGGTTTGGATTCTAAACAATGCTTTAAGAAGTCAATAATTGGTAAGGTTCCTTGTGAGTGGGAAAATGCAAAACTTATTGATGCTGTTGATAAGCTAACTGATGGTTCACACTTTTCTCCAAAGAAAGTAAAAGATTCAAAATTTTATATTGCAACTGTTAAAGATATGGGTCAGTATAAAATCAATTTAAATTCATGCAAAGAAATAAGTGAGCAGGACTATGTAAAGTTAACTGAGGCAGATTGTAAGCCTGAAAAGGGTGATGTTCTATTTTCAAAGGATGGGACCATGGGTCTTTGTTTTGTCTATAATCAACAAGAGCCAATAGTTTTGTTATCTTCTATAGCGATTATTAGACCAAATTATAAGTTGGACCCTTATTTTCTAAAATATTACCTTTCTAATGCGTCAGTGAAAGAATTTATCGTTTCAAATCATTCATCAGGTTCGGCGCTTCCAAGGTTAACATTAACTAATCTCAAAGAGATACCAATAATAATACCTGCACTCAGGGAGCAGCAATCTATTGCTAAAATCCTCTCCGATCTCGATTCAAAGATCGAACTCAACCAGAAGATGAATAAAACCCTCGAAGCCATTGCACAGGCCATATTCAAGCACTGGTTCATTGACTTTGAATTCCCGAATGAAGAGGGAAAGCCATACAAATCAAGCGGAGGGGAAATGGTTGATTCTGAACTTGGGGAGATACCTAAGGGGTGGGTAATTAGGAAATTAAGGGACGTTTTACGAGAAATTGCTTCAGGTAGCAGACCTAGGGGTGGAATAGACAAAAACCTAGGCAATGGCATACCAAGCATAGGGGCTGAGAATATTAATGGACTCGGGCATTACGACTTTTCAAAGACGAAATACGTAACGTATGACTTCTTTGAAAAGAATAAGAAAGGGTTGGTAATAGATAGAGATGTTCTTTTATACAAAGATGGGGCCCAGTTGGGGAGAAAGACAATTTTTGGTGGTGGATTTCCGTTTATAAGTTGTATGGTCAATGAACATGTATTTATATTGAGAGTCAAAGAAGAGTTAAGGCAGAGCTACCTATATTTTTGGCTGGATAAAAAAGATGTAACTGATGCTATTAGGAACCTTAATACAAATTCAGCTCAGCCAGGAATTAACAGAGAAGCCATTGGATCTATTAGAATTTTAGTTCCGCCATCAGTGATATTATCTAAGTTCGATTTGCTAATCTCATTTCTCCTAGATCGCATTTTTAATAATTCCCTGCATAATAAGACCCTTGGCGAAATAAGAGATCTATCACTTCCAAAACTTATTTCAGGCAAAATACGAGTACCACTGGAGGAGAAGTAGGATGAAAGAATCGGATGTCGAAGAACTTTTTCTAAATATTCTTTCTGATATAGGATATTCCGTTAATTTCGGG
>JAJZXP010000196.1 GCA_021806345.1 Thermoplasmata archaeon
TTTAACAATTACAGTGTTTACTATTATCCCGCATTTTATCATTTTCAGTACGTAGCCGCAGTTGCTCCATTCATCTTTCTTGGTCTCACTGATGTTTTAAGAACTGAAGTTTCAGAAGAGAGAGAGCATAGGGGGGAAAATGCCCATAATTACTTTAAAAGGTTTAAGAATACCGTCAGATCACAGAAAAAGCCCATAGCCGTTCTGGCATCAGTAATTCTGTTTGCCGTCATATTCCAGCCATACAGTCCATTAAACGAATATTCATCGGAGCCATTTGCTATGGATATTATGCATCCAAGTCTAAAAGTTTACGATGATTATATTAATATAACAAACCTGATTCCGCAGAATAACCCTTACGTTGTATATCAAAACAATCTCCCATATGTTGATGTCCACGATCCATCACTTTCTTGTCTGGGGGCATTTCAATCTCTAACTGGATATAATAGTAATTTAAGCTACAGACTTCAGAATCTGACGGAAACTCAAAATGTAGATTACGCTCTTGCATATGATATAAATTGCTTCAATACCGGTGGCAGCCTGGATATGTGCCAGGCAATGAATGTTCTATATTCAAGGGGTGATTATGAAATCGAAGCATTTCAGGATGGTTTTATATTACTTGCTAAAAATTACAATCATACGCCTGTTTATTTCACACCTATATCCTTGATTAATAACGTTACAGCCATTTACCATAAACATAATGGGTCCATGATTAACCTCTACCCGCATGTACTGATACCAGGTCTTTATTATCTTAACATAACATTTCCAAATGGTACGAATCCCTATAATCTTCATAACATAAATATCACGGCAAGATCTGTTAAAGAAACAACCAATGTGACATATTCAAGAGTTCATATATTGAACGGAATTTCCATCCTTCACCTGCAGTTCAGGATAGATTCATTTTTTGATGTTCCTTTGGTAGAACTATCATTACCAGAATCATACTATGGACATACAATGTTTGTTTCCATGATAGGGCCTATTCTTTAAATTTCTTTGTATGCAGGGTATATTACTTCTTCATCCTCTCCTTATATTACTTAAGTCTTTCCTGCTCAAAATTGAACTAAATAACTTTTAAATACTATAATTAGAATATATAATAATTATGAATAAATACAATAAATTACTAACTATTATTCTGTTAGTCATAGTGAGTATTATGGTCATTTCAATGATAAATGTTGATAATGCACATGGCACTAGAGACAGGAATGGAAATTATAATCCATTCTCCTATGGAACTTCCAGCATAACATTAAGTAAAAATTCTGTATCTATTACCCCTGGATCTTCCGCTACTGACTCATATACAGTTGAACTTTCATCCGGAACCACCTGGGGAACTCGTCTTTCTTCCAATTCTCTAAGTGGATTTACGATCGGTTTCAGCAATAGCGGTGGTGACCCTCCTTACACAGGAACAATGACTGTTTCAGTGGCATCATCTGTGAGTGATGGCACATATCATGTATATGTAAATGCCACGGGTGATGATCCTTCCAGCTCCCCCGCTGTGCTTTCAGTATCTGTTACCGGACATGCTTCCAGCACAACGCCACCTCCGGTTACTCCTTCAAAGTCATTCACAGCTCTTTACGGAACAGACATAGCAGGCACCTCGGTGATAATCCTGTTCCTTCTGGCAGCACTTGTACCAATGGCTCTGAGAAGGAAAAACCTCAAGGTTCTTGGATACGTTTCATTCCTTGTTTCCATGGGTTCAGCCATATTCCTGATCTCGGATGATAGCCTGCTTAGAACTTCAGGATACCTTCACTGGATCCTTCTCATAATCTTCACTGCAGGCATGATCGTTTCAATGGTTGGCTTCCTGCTTACAAAGGATAAGCTGAAAGAAACGGCCAGGATGGGTCTTGCCTATGGGTCAATCTTTATGTCCATCGCAATGATACTTGACGCAGCCCTGGGACTTCCTCTCTCTTCCATAGCCAATGTGGGAGGATCTCTTGGTTTCAACTATCTCTTCGGTTTCGGCATAACATCACCCTCAACTGTAGCTGTGAGCCTGGCATTTTCAATCCTTCTGATATTCAATGGACTCCTCTTCTCCTCTTTTGTCAGGTCAAAAAATGCGAGATCAGTCAAAAGTTCTAGATGAAGCCGGCAACATTGTCGATCAGTTTCATGCGCTCTCCCATAAATTTTCATTTTATATGCATTCATTAATAATCAAAAAAATACATTAGCCAAATAAAGATTGGGATTCAATGAATTTCAAGATCACCGAAACAGAACTTGCGGGAGTATATCTTATTGAGAAGACAAAATTCAATGACGAAAGGGGGTATTTCATGGAATTCTTCAGGGAGGATTCATTCAACGGCAAATTCAAGGATTTAAAATTCGTTCAGGACAATCTCTCATTTTCAAGGAAAGGTGTAATAAGAGGTCTTCACTTTCAAAAAAACCCATTTGCCCAGGGAAAGCTTGTCTCTGTTCTCCATGGCAGGATAATGGACGTTGCAGTGAATCTTAAGAAGAACTCAAAGGACTTCGGGAAATATATCATTAAGGAATTGTCAGAGGAAAACTGCAGTTCACTTTATATCCCAGATTACTTTGCTCACGGATTTGTGGCAATGGAAGATTCATATGTGCTTTACAAGACCACGGAGTATTATAACAGGGAATCAGAAAGGGGGATAAGGTTCAATGATCCTGATATAAATATAAAATGGAATGTAGTGGATCCAGTGGTATCAGAAAAGGACCTGAAATTACCTGCTCTTAAGGAGATCATAGAGAGGGGTGATTACTTCTGAGAATACTGGTTACAGGTGGAATGGGTTTCATAGGGTCGAATTACATACTGAACAGGATGCAGAAGCATGATGACTTTATCTATAACATAGATTCTTTAACTTATGCTTCAAATCCATGGTATCTGGAGAGAATAAAGGGATCGGGTAACTATAGATTCATTAATGATGACATAAACAACATATCCATACACGGGGAGGAACTTTCCGATCTCGATGCAATTGTTAACTTTGCTGCCGAATCTCACGTTGATAATTCAATAAAAGATTCCTCATCTTTCATTCGGTCCAATATTATGGGAACACACGCATTACTCGAATTTGCAAGAAGGAATGACCTGAGATTTCACCAGATATCAACAGATGAGGTGTATGGTGCATTACCACTGGATTCAAGGGAAAAATTCAATGTTGATTCCCCATACAATCCCAAGAATCCGTATTCTGCAACAAAAGCATCGGCCGACATGCTTGTAAGGAGCTACTGTAATACTTATGGACTGAAAGCGACAATAAGCAACTGCAGCAACAATTTTGGCCCCCATCAGCACAGGGAGAAACTTATTCCCAAGACCATACTTAATCTCATGAACAACGAAAAGGTTCCAATATACGGTGATGGGAAACAGATCAGGGACTGGATATATGTAACAGATCACTGCAACGGAATTGATCTCATACTGGAAAAGGGCATGATGGGAAAAACATATCTTATCGGCTCAGATGGTGAACATTCAAACATTGAAGTGGTCAGGGAAATTATTAAGCTCATGAAAAAGGGAAGTGACATGATCAGGCATGTTGAGGACAGGCCAGGCCATGATAAAAGGTATGCAATAGACGCGAGCAGCATAAGGAAACTTGGATGGAAATCTGAATTCAATTTCGATGATGCCCTGAGGCAAACTGTCGAACACTACGTGAAGAACTATGAGAATTATATCCTTTAGTCCTTCTATCTCATGCTAAAAATTTGAATGTTTCTGTACATCCTAAAAGCCAGATTTGAATAAAACTTAATTATTTATGGAGGAATTCAGGGAAGAATGGAATTAGGTGCCGAGAAGGAGTATGTTGGAATAAGCGCGATTTACCAGTTTCTCGGCAATGGAGTCCAGGTAGTTTCCGGATCACTGTTCTATATATTTGCAGCAAGGATATTTCCACCATCTGATTTAGGAGTTATTGCATTATTCATTGCCATAGTAGGTCTTTTCGGCATAGTGTTCACTGTTGGTCTTAACAGCGCAATAACACATTTCATTTCATCAAACCTTAATTCCAAGGTATACTCCCCGGGAAAGACATTATTCAGGATCCTTGTGCTTGGAGTATTGCTTGCACTTGCTGGATTACTCGTAGTATACGCCTTCTCAGGATATATATCAATAATCTTCTTCCATGCAACTTCATATACATTCTACATCAAGCTACTATCCATCGTATTATTTGGCAACATCATATTTTCCATCCTTAACGGAGCCATAATTGGGTTCGAGAAATTCAAGATATCTGCAGTTATATCCGTGATCATCTGGGTAATATATTATTTCGGAGCGCTTACACTTGCATTCATAGATCGATCACTTATTGACATAATATACGGGTGGATTCTAGGTCTTGCTCTCGGTATATTAATTGATTTTTTCTATCTTTTAACAATACTGGCAAGAGGATACATGAAGAGGCATCATCGTACCGTAGGTAGCAGATCCATATTTGTGTATGCCATACCTGTACTACTTTCATCAATTATAGGGTACGGCGCATCATACACAGACAGGTTCGTTGTTGCTTATCTTCTTAATACTTATTACCTTGGAATTTATAACTTTACACTGTTGATTTTCTCAGGTATCAGCTTCATTGCAATTCCGTTCAATAACATAACACTTCCAAAGTTTTCAGAATTCTTTGGCAATGATCAGAGATCATTCATAAAGAGCAATGTGGGTGCCTCATCACTGTTGCTTACATATTTCTATACACCGGTGGCTCTTGGCATCGCGGCTCTTTCTCCCATTGTACTTTACTATATAGCAGGTCCTGCATACGTTTCAGGACAGTATGCGTTGATAGTTGTGATGCTGGTGCCAACACTGTTCATATCACAGAA
>JAJZXP010000032.1 GCA_021806345.1 Thermoplasmata archaeon
GCTCTTCCAAGTTCATCGACAATAACACTCTTTTTCTCCATGGAATTGAATATAACATTTCCTTATAAGTCTGTACGTATCATTAATATTGAGTTCAGATTAAAAGTGTTATTTCGCAAGTCACCTTTTTTGTCAAATTCCATAAAAATACGGTTTTGCCTGAAGAAGAAATTTATAACGCCTTAGGAGTTTGAGGCAAGGATCAAGACTCTCCCACTTTGGCATGGAGACACACGAATATCCCTCAACCGAATATCAATATACAGTGAATGAATCCAATAAATAATCTCCAGGGCTATTAAGCCATGACTACCTTACATTCTTTTGCTTCTTGAAACGGGAGGATAGTTCATGTCTCGTCAGATAATTCCTGACTATTGTTCTTCAGAAAAAACTTTCAACAGAAACAAGCTGAAAATAAGAACATAAATGGAAGTAAGGCAAAGAATAATACACTCCCACAGGCACTTGTGCAGTTCTTAAGAGATAGGTCATCAGAGCCATTAAAATATACATGACTGGCAAAGAAAATAAAAGAAGATCTTACACAATCAAATATGATAGGAGCACCTCTTACAGAATTGATTGGGTAAGTTCCTTTCCAAATATTATTCGTATAGGTCCACAAAATGACAATTTGCATGCTAATTTCCGAGGGTTGCACTAAAGATTGTATTCGCGTACCCCTGGCCAGATATTGGCGCACATCTGATTAGAAATAATATTCAAGATCAATGACACATCCCAATTGCATGTAGACATGGATACATGCAGGAGAAGGACTGATACCCCTAAAGAGGGCAACCATCCAGATCCTGAGACATGAATTCAAGAGAGAAGAAAAAGTGAGAATTTCGAATCTTTCAGGATGGAGAGTATGTCAGTGACAATCACTTAAATGCAGTAGGGAACTATACCAAATCCTGAATCCCGACTTCCGGATTCGAACCAGAGACCTGCGGATTACGGCGGTTTGAACTTGCCGTTTTCCCCTCTACAGTCCGCCGCTCTACCAGCTGAGCTAAGTCGGGTATTAGACCGTAGTCTACTTCTCATAAAAATATTTTCCATGAATGCATCCCAATGTGGAAAAATAAACTTGCATGCTATTAACCATTTCCAGTGATTTATTTAAACGATGAAAAACTTTCCAGTTATGTCAGGAGGACCCATGAAATATGAAGAAATCGAACTCAATGGATATACTAAAATTAAGAATCACGGGTTTATTGCAAACAATAGAACTGCTGCATTGGTTTCAATGACTGGGAATGTGGACTGGCTATGTCTGCCCAATTTTTCATCAGACCCAGTATTTGACTCTATCCTTGATAAAAACAAGGGAGGTTTTTTCAGCACCAGTCCATTCAAGACAGAAAAACTTACAGTCACTCAGGAGTACGAAAAAGGAACGATGGTTCTTAAGACTACGTTCCTGAGAGAAGGAAAGCCGATTTTAATGTTAACAGACTTTTTGCCTGCTACAAAATACTCAAGCATCAACTTTCCTGAAATGCACAGGATTGTTGAATCATTTGATGACCCAGTGGATGTTGAAATTAAACTGAAGGCGACCCTGGATTACAGAATTTCTCCAGTAGATATTAAGGTGTCAGAGGGAGGAGGAGTTTACAGAAAAAATTCCAAGAAGGTTGGAATCTATACAAACGCAGACCTGAGGGTCGAAAATGGCATGATCCAGGGAGTTTTATCAATGAAGCCGCATGCTACAGAACCTGTAGTAATTGCATATAACATGAGTGATGATCAGCTATCGAATTACAAGTCTCAGGAAAGATTGGATGAGACCATTAAATTTTGGCAGAATTTCACAGCTCAAAGCACATATACCGGAGTCATGAAGGATATAGCTCTCAGGTCAGGGATTACACTAAGAGGGTTATTCTACGATCCAACAGGGATGATGGTTGCATCCCCCACATCCAGCTTACCAGAATGCGTGGGGGGAGAAAGAAACTGGGACTATCGATATTCATGGGTGAGGGACACATCCTACGTGATTGAAGCACTGTCCATGCTTGGTTACAAATACGTTGCAACCAACTATCTATACGACATGATGAAAATAATAGAGCAGAAAGGGGAAATCAGCGTCCTTTACGGTCTTGAGCAGAACGATAGTCTTGAAGAATTCGAAATTGACTATGAAGGTTACATGGGATCGAGACCAGTGAGAATCGGAAATCTTGCCTCAAAGCAGTTTCAACTGGATGTTTATGGATCGTTCATTAACGCCATTTATCACCTGGCTAACATTGGTGGAACTGTTAATGCATATATGTGGGACTTTGTAATTGAAGTGGTAAATAAGATAGAGCACATTTGGCAGAATCCAGACTCAAGTATCTGGGAATTCAGAACACCACCAAAACAATACACATATTCCAAGGTTATGTGCTGGATGGGTGTTGACAGGGCCATAAAGATTGGAAAACAGTTAAACTTTAAGGGAAAATATGAACACTGGGAAGAGTTAAAAAACAAAATCAAGTCAGATATTTTGGAAAAGGGGGTTGACAAAGAAACCAACACACTTGTGCAATATTACGGATCAAAGGACACAGACGCCTCCCTTCTCAGAGTTTCGCTAACTGGTTTTTTAAGCTCAAAGGATCCAATTATCGTCAACACTGTGAATAGAATAGAAAAAGAACTGATGGAAAAGGATTTTCTCATTAGGAGGTACAACAACGACGACGGAATACAATGCCATGATAATGCATTTCTTCTCATGTCATTCTGGTATGTAGAGGTACTTTTAGATCAGGATAGGGAAGAAGAGGCAGAAAAGGTACTTAACACCCTGATTGAAAAGGGCAATCATCTGAAGTTATTTTCTGAGGAGGTTGATACAAAAACACTTGAGCCCATCGGCAATTTCCCGCAGGCAATAACACATTTAGGTGTAATAAGGGCAATATGTAAATTAAATCAAAAAATAAAAAATTAAATATAAAACTAATGTTTATTTAATGCATAATCGCTTTTGAACTGGCCTATTTCATTAATGTTCTTTTTTATAGAATCTATCTGGCCAGCAAGGTCTTGCATAATTTCTTCCAGAATTTCATCAAAATCCTTTGAGAGTCTGTATCCGTGAACAGGTCTTCCTTTTCCCTCTTTCTTCATGTTTCGCTTGTTAATCCAGCCTCTCCTCCTTAACCATTGCATGGCTATGGACACCTCTGGCTGTCTTAGTCCTGCCTCCCTTTCTATCTCAATACTTGTAACTTCACCCTTACCTCTTGTATATACAAGTGTATAGGCAACGCTTCTTGGGATACTTGACTCTATCAAAATCTTCCCTAATCTATTCGCTTCTTCCGATAACGTCATAACTATCAAGTAAATATATTAAAATTAATTATATACGCTTTTCTAATTATTTGTATAAATATTTATAATTTTTTTTAGTTTTTGGAAAGCGCTTCTAGTTTACTTATGATAGTGTATAATGATGCTCTTCCATGTGAAGGAACATTGGGGTCATTAGATATTTCATCCAGCATGGATATTGCGGTTGCGCATCTTATATCCAGGCTCATTTTCTGATTTTCCATTTTTGCCCGAGCATCAAGAGCATTTTTCCTTACATTCTTAGGGACTGAAGAGTCCTGAGACATTTCTTCCAACAGGTACATCACCTCATTGTATAGTGTAGAATCCATTTACATCACTCCACGAACACTCTTTTGTTTTCTTTTTTAATGCTTACAACCATCATGGTCTTGGAATCCTTCACTCCTGATATTTTGCTTAACTTGTTAAGCATATATTTTTGGAATTCATTATAATCAGGAAATCTCAATTTAACCATAATGTCAAAATCTCCTGTGATTACAAACACATCCTCTACATGTGATTCGGATACGATCTCACTAGCAATAATTTCAACTCTGCTGATATCTACTCTCAATCCAACAAATGCCGTTACTATTTTTCGATCAAAAACCCTATTCATTTCAAGACCGCTGTTCTGCATTAAAAATACACCCAAAAAGTAATACCTAATTTAATCCTTCATTTTAAGCTTTACATTATTTATGGTATTTCATCGTTTCCTTGAAAATAAAATTTTTTTTGTTTCATTTTTTGTGCCTATGATTGCCAGATCTGTCATGTTGCTAAAAATTCCAACTTCGACAACTCCAGGTATTTCCTTAATCTGCATTTCTAGTGATCTAGGGTTGCTTATGAGGCCAAAGTCAGCATCGAAAATTAAATTTCCGTTATCACTCTTAAAATTTCCGTTATATCTTATGTTTACATTGGCTCCTAAATCTTTGATCAGGCTCATGGTCCTCTGGTAAAGGAAAGGTAGCACCTCAATCGGAATCTTAAATTTGCCTAAATTTTCCACAAACTTGGAACTATCTGCAATGATCACCACTTTCTTGCTATTCTTTGCAACTATCTTTTCTCTTGTCAGAGCTCCGCCACCACCCTTTACGAGATTTCCTTCACGGTCTATCTCATCGGCACCGTCGATATCTACAATGATTTTTTCAGAAATTTCCTCCGTAACATTAAATCCACACTCCAATAATAGTTTCTTTGTAATTTCTGAAGTTGGAATGAATAAATTATTCACGTATTCCTCATTCCGTTCTGACATTTTTCCAATGAGCTTTGCTACCGTTGATCCAGTTCCAATTCCAACCAGTCCCGTTTTTGGAATATAATTTAGACTTTCAATTGCTGCGTTAAGCTTTTCATCAACATTCTTCATGGATCAAGAGGTAATCACTTTAAATTTTATTAAAGCATATGGTAGGTATGGTATTACAGGAAAAGTCCTGGAAGGAAAGTTATACACAGATGGAAAGGCTTGTATTGCCGCCAGACACAAATGTTTTCAATGCTCTTTACGGTGGAAGACTCATGGAATGGATCGATAACG
>JAJZXP010000304.1 GCA_021806345.1 Thermoplasmata archaeon
ATATTCGTCTTTATTCACGATGTTGCTCGGTTTTCCGTCCAGGTATCTCCTCAGGTTTCTGAATGCCATCAGTATTTCAGGCTCCATAAACGTTGGATCATAGGATGCTCTTCTAATTCCTGCTATATGCGGGGTAAGTATAACATTATGCGGAACAGGCATGTTTATCTCAGGTTCGTTCCACCATACATCAGAAAGATAGAACTTATCCGGGTTATTCTTAAGAAATGATCTCATATCTCTCTCCTTGACAATGTTGGCTCTCGCAACATTTATTATATATTTTCCTGAGAAAATAGAGAGTAATTTTTCGTCGATCATGTTATGTGTGACTTTTGTGTAGGGAACAGAAATCAGGACGACGTAACTATTTTCTATCAAATCCTCAAGACTGCTAAATGTAAATTTAACGTAACTGTCAGGAGCAGGTCTTCTGGAGTATATTCCAACTTTCATTCCTACTGCAGAAGCAAGTCTTGCGAATGATTTGCCTATTCCGCCGTAACCGATGATTCCTGCAGTCTGGCCTTCAAGGGAATCCACAGATCCACGAACAAATTTCCCTGATTTGGTCTCGGCATCAAAGCTGACAATGTTTCGGCTGGAAGAAAGAAGTAGTGCCAGAGCATGCTGTGCAACCGATTTGGAAAATGCCCCGGCATTGCTCAGCAAAACCACATTTTCTGGAAACTCTTTGAAATTTATGTGATCAACACCCGCGCTCAATGTTTGTACAATTCTGGTATCATTGCCTATTTCAGGTTTGCCCTGTGTGACAACTATCTCAGGAGGAGTTTCCGGAAACAATTCAATTGGCAAACGAGCGATTCTGGAGCACTTTCTGATCAAATCAGTATTAGCCTGGAAGTATGCGCCTATTCTCATTTATAGAGATTTTCAAGGTTTAGATAAAAGTTTTTGACAAGGAAACCGAGTTATTTTTCCTTCTGACTCATAATGATATCCTTAATCTCCAGCAATTCCCTGACACGTATATCGTTAGCACCTCTGATAGGAAAACTTGAAACGTACACAGGTGAATCAAACAGTTTTGCATTGCTAAGGCCTATCGCAACCTTCTTCAGACCTGAAAATTTAGAGTAGGTGATCTTTCCAACGAAGCACACGATCAAGGGTTTTTTCTGCTGAACTACACTTTTGATCCTGATTATCCCGTCCATTTCTTCATTCTTTCTTAGTTTTGTGGTATCCTTTGTGGGTCTGTTGACGAGGTTCATGAAGCCATATGTTTTTGAGAATTCTTTGAGATAGAAATTCTTGAGCTTCTCATCATCTCTCAATTCTTCTATGCCGACATCAATAAGTCCTGCCCTTGAAAGATTGTACCAAAAATTCTTGTTGTTGGAGAATGGAACGCCTCTCCTGTAGGACCCTGGATGAGGGTTTATTCCAATGAAGAGAATGTCAGGTCTTTCAGGGATTACGTACTCAATTGCATCCCACGACATTATATATCCTCCTAATACCATCCAATACACATGCTTATGAATAATCTTCTCCATTGAATCTATCATTAATTATACATCAGGCATTCAAACTGAAGATCATCTCTTAAATGTGGGCTTCTCTTTAATGTTCGTTAATAGATCCAAATATAAACCTGGATGAAGTAAATCTCAGACCTGAATAATTTCTTTCCATAATTGTGTAATTACAAGTTTTTGCATCACTGATATCAGAGGTACAAAACCGCTTATCTAGGATGAATACTTTACCTTCATTAGTTGAACAATTCAGAGAAATTGCATAAAGCGATAGAATTCATTTTCTATACCATCACGGTTATCATAATCATCTCGATCTCATCAATTAATTCACTTTTCCTCATCGCACCTCCATATGCCGTGACAGCTTATCTCATCATTTTCGAGCATGGGGGAAAGTATTCAAAGAAGAAATCGGTCCTCGTCTCTTACTTATTTGTGATATTTTCTTCGGAATTCATACACTTGACGCTTGGAATCTCACCAGTTTATATGACCGTCAATGTTATAGTAGTATCAGCCTTCATATCTGTCACCGACTATAAACATCCGCCCGCCATCGCGCTGACCATTTTCTCGTATATTGTTCACAGTACAGTGTATTTTGCAATAACTTCGATTATGGTTTTACTGGTAATCATAATTCTGGCATATTCCATGGATTACACAAAGGCGCATCTCCCCAATCGGGAATCCCTGAGTTGAAACGGCTAAATTGTATCTTTTCCAGTGACCTCAAAGTATTGCAAGAATACCAAAGGACACAACAAACATTACGCTTAGCCAGTAAGCTAATTCGCCTTTACCGGACAGGTAAAAATTTTTCATTAGGGATTTTTTCCTGGCCAGTAGGCCCATAACAATTGCAGGCCCAATGAGCACAAATACGAATAGAACGAGTAGGGTCAAAACTGCATTGATCAGCATCGTCATCGGTAATACAAGTGCTACTATCAAGGCAGGAAAACTTTCAACAATATAGACAAATGTAGCCCTATCTCTCTTAAGTCCCAGGACCTCCACTAATCCCCAAGCGCTTCCCAGGGAAATCACGACCAGTGCCAGAAAAGCTGCTCCTATAAGGCCTATACCGAAGAGGTATGGGGAGAAAGCTCCAGCTATTATCGAGAGCGCCCCGGAAAGTTCTGAAACAGAGGCAAAATCTGTGGTGGGAGTTACTCCGCTCATAGTCATCTCAACAATTATCATCAGCATCTCACTTACGATTGCACCAAACAGCGTTTCGAAGCGCATCGACTTCATTGCAGTTTTTTTAAATCTAGATTCATTTTCCGATTTATCGATTTCATTTTCGTGGGTTTCTGCATTTTTCGATCTGACATGTATAATTTTCTCGGCCGTAGCGGATGTCTGGAAAAATAACATGAAGGGCATTATGACGGCGCCGACATTAACCGCCAAAATGAACAGAAAGTCTGGGGATGCTGAGATGAAAACAGGATTATATGGTTTGATCCCCCTCACTATTAGAGTTGCAATGAAACTGATTATCAGCACAGAGGAAACTCCAACAAGCACCATTTCAGTAGTCCCATATTTCCTGTGCGTGACAATCAGTATGTGAAAAATATAAAAAATTGGAAGGGATATTAAAATGGGCAACCCCAAAAGCTCAACTCCTATGGCTATTCCAAGATATTCCACAGTGTACGTTACCACGTCAGTTAACACCATTGGAACTGTGAGAAACAAGGCGGTTCTTCTCGGATAATGCTCTCTAATCACCTCTCCGAGCCCTTTCTCAGTTGCTACTCCTATCCTGCCGGAAACCTCCTGAATGAGGTAAAGGGGAATTATGAGTAGAAGCATGAACCATATCAGACCATATTTGAAAATTGCCCCAGTTTCAGCTGCACCTATTGTACTGCTTGCATCCATGTCCGCAAGCATAACAAGCCATGCGGGACCAAAAAATTTCAGATATCGCTTTATGCCAGCCCAGTTCAACAATAATAGCACCACCATGATACACTAAATTTCCGCATTGAGAGTGCTGTCAAGCGAAGTTTTGTCTCCAAAGCAATATCGCAATGGAATTAGGTAAACCTAATTAAATGTTCAGGCTAAATTGAAATATACAGAGTTTTAGGGCTATCAATTTTAAAGGAGGCTGAAAACTGGAAATTGTAATTACTTGGTTTTCATAATCTGATTACTGCTGATCTTTGCTTTCAATATTGCATGGCAATCCCGGTTCTAAAAGCCGGACAATAAAAATATCCCAGAATTTTTTAGAATTATCAAGAAACCCAAATTGTTGAGTAACCAGTGGTGTCTTGAACATTATATTATATCTCGAAAAATAAAAAACTGCGCACGAATAAGCCGGAGGGATATTTCGGTATCGCCATGGATTGATCACATGTTTTCATCAGTATCCCGCATAACGACATTTCCACCCGATGGGAAATGTAATTTTTTCGATGAACGCGGCATCCATTTTTTCAAAGTTTCCGTAAATGAATGATTCCTCGAAAGCGTTATGCTCAATCAGAAGATCGAGCAGATTTTTTGAAATATACTTGATCAGATCAGCATTGTTATTGTTGGAGTTCAAGGATTTCAGGAATCTGAAAACTTCTCCGTGCTGCATTTCCAGGAATTCAACATCTTTATTGTTGTCCGAAGGCAACGTTGGAAACAATATTTCTTCTTCGATGTAGATATGCCGCTTGAGCATCTCCGTGACTTTTGCAATCGATTCCCTGTCTACAACGCCTTTGATGGAATCCTTTAGCACTATGTCCAGAATTTCGTTAGTGTCCTGATGATCTTTTGTCATGAAATATTCTACATTTTCATCTTCCATGAACAAATATCAACAAGGCATCAGGCCTATAAATAATCACGTGCTGCAAAGCATCCCATTCAACAATACAGGAATGGCAAAAAACAAACAAGTATCAAGGCTAATATTGTAACCAACGAGGAGAAAACAGCAGATTCTTAGATTTCCTGGGGGTTTCCAGATTCTTCCATAGCGTGCATTCTTTCATGCTCAAGGATCTCATTTGCATTCGAAGTTCTAAAATTATGCTTATCGCAGCAGTGTATAGGGATTCCGTTTTCACTGATTTTTTCCTTTCTCCAAAATGTCATTCTAATTATAATAAGTTTTAACTAATAAATATTTCGACTTGAACGACAGAGTACAAGTATTCTAGATCTACTATTACAATATATGTGGGCTCATTAAAAAGGTCGTTTTATGGGCACCTTTCTTATTCTCACAAAGTTGACTGAAAATAAAGACGATCACAAAATTCTGCCTTTTGATTCCAGCGATGGGATACTGCAGTGCATTCTCATGGGACCCAGTCTTGATAATCTACCCACGGCCCCCAAAGATAAGCAGTTTATGACTAT
>JAJZXP010000234.1 GCA_021806345.1 Thermoplasmata archaeon
TTCCGATCTAGGAGGAATTTCTGTCAATTGTGAATTTCCTTAATGTAGCCAAAAAACTCCGATTTGATGGAAAGGAAATATACAGAAGTTATGCCTCACTGGAATATTTCATTTCCAACATCTCAATGATCCCAAGTGAAAAGACGTATAGGGTAGTGGACACCGCCGCCAGAAAATTTGTTGGAACCCTTGATGAAAGATACGTACTGAGTGAGATAGAACCTGGATCATATTTTGTGATGCGGGGTGCAACCTGGAGAACCATTAGACTTCAGGAACAGACCATATTTGTTGAACCTTTCAGCACCGCTGCACTGACTCCAAAATGGACTGGTGAAGATATTCCCGTGTTAAGGGATGTGACAACAAGGGTTTCTGTCAATAGACTGTCCGGATATATCGACCCGTCTGTTGATAAGAAATCATCAGTTCAATTGAGGAAATGGATTTCCAAGAAATTAGCTTTGGATAATAGAATATACGTGGAAACCCACGGCCCAGAAATACTTATACAGATACTCTTAGGAACACGTGGAAACTTTGCACTGTCTGAGATTATAGGATCATTGTTAACTTCCTTAACAGGGGAAAGTGTCGAAACGGATTACTCCCCTTATCACATTTATCTCAGAACATCAAGAAGAATCAGGGCGGAAGGTATTATCGAAATGATAAAATCCTTAGAAAAGCAAAACATCGACATACTAATTGAAAACACTGTGAGAAGATCAAGGTTTTTCAATGGAGTGTTCATTTATGAGGCCAGAAAATTCGGAGTGATGAAAATAGACAGTGATATGACAAGAATGAGAATTGAGAAAATAATTGAATCCTACAAAAACACAGTGCTTTACGAAGACGCCATTAGAAAGTTGATTAACGACTATATGGATATGGATTCTGTCAGAGCATTCATCGAAAGTGTCGAAAGTTTGGAAATAATAGGGCAGGATTATTTCAGCGAGGGTAGCGAGCAATTTTTGTCCCACTATTCTGAGAGGATAGCCCCACTCAAACCAACTAAGGCAATTGTTGATTCCATCAGGGAAAGATTGTTAAATGAAGAAATAACTCTTCTTTGTACAAAATGCCTTTGGACACACACAGATAGGGTGAGAAATCAAATTAGATTCAAGTGTCAAAACTGCGGAAGTAACATGATTGCAGCAATATCACCCTTTGGAAAGGATTCATTGATTGAATCCATAACTAAGTCCAAAATAAGTGCAAAAGAGATGTCTTCACTGAACAAATCCATTCATCTCATAAGGGAAAGGGGACAGACCGCCCTTATGACACTCGCAGGAAGGGGGATAGGCCCGGAAACAGCCACTAGACTCCTCTCCATAAGATATTTTCATCCGGATGACCTGATTAAGGAAATAATGAAACAGGAGACAGAATTCGCAAAAAATCGCAGGTTTTGGAGTTAGAACAATGAATCTGATTGAATTTATGAAACGGTATGAACCACTAATCCGGCAGTTACCAATCCTGGTTGAAGGGGATCATGATGTCAGTGCATTGAATAGAATTGACATTGAGAATAGAGCTATAAAGATTAACCAGGGAAAATCTCTTGAGTCTGTATGCAAGGATATAAGCATTAAATACAAATCAATAATCATTTTAACAGATTTTGACAGAAAAGGAATTGAGTTGATGAAACGAATTTCATCTATTCTAAGATCATATGATGTAGATCCGGAAAACTCACTATGGAATTTCATTAGAAAGAATTACAACATAAAGAGTGTGGAGGATCTACCATGGCTCATCGACAAGATTCAAAGCGAATCCGTTGAATGAATCGGATAAAAACGCTTTCCTTCGGGGGAATCGTATGAAGAAAATGGAACGTCATATGCCTTTGGCAATACATCCTCTCTAATCACTTCAGAAGCTTCACCATAGGCAACAGAGGAGCCAGATGCCATAAGTAGAATCCTGTTTGATATCTTGTAAGCTAGGTTAATGTCATGCAGCACCAAGAGTATTCCCCTGTCCATTTTTTTCATCTTCTTGAGAATTCCAACCAGAAGTTGGATCCTGTCTATATCCAGATAAGATGTTGGTTCATCAAGCATGATATAATCCGAGTTCTGATAGATACCACTTGCAATATAAACCATCCTCTTTTCACCGCCACTCAGTGAAGAAAATTCCCTATCAATAAAGGACTCCATTCCGCACAAATTGAGAGCCTCTTTTATCTCTTCCTTTCCGCCGTTTCTTGTGAAGCCTGCTATTTCCAGTATATCCCTAACGGTGAACCCCATAGGTTCAGGAATTTCCTGCTGAACGTATGAAAGTTTTCTAGAGAGCTGCTTAATTGTCATTGTTTCCATCTTAGTTCCGTCTATTATAACATTTCCAGACAGGATTGGTATATCCCTTGCAAGGGCTGAAAGAGTGGATGTTTTTCCTGAACCATTCTTTCCGCATATGGTTACTATCTCCCCTTTTTCCACTTCCATGCTGATTGGTCCAATGCTCATTGATCCCCTGTTTAATTTTAACTTATTTATTTCAAGACCCATAGTACCCCTTCGTGTTTATTCTCATCATCAAAAACATGAAAAACGGAACACCAATAATTCCAGTAATAATTCCAATTGGAATAACTTCACCTGCAACGATTGAATGGGCGAGATCATTGCATAGAATCAGAAATGTTCCCCCTAATATTGCAGATGAAGGAATTACGTATTTATTTGAACCACCGTAAAGCATACGTGATATGTGTGGGAATATTAATCCCACAAATCCAATTAAACCGCTCACAGAGACACATGCGGCTACAGAAACTGTTGATAATGTTATTAGAATGAGTTTAGATCTTTCTGGGTTTATTCCAACAGATCTTGCGTGGACGTCTCCCATTTGAAGTGCATTAAGCTCCCTGTACATCGCACCCACAATCAGTGTTGTTATTAACACGAGGGGGACAATTATCAGGTCATCCAACCAGTCTACCCCTGAAATAGAACCAAGCACCCAGAAAAAGATCCTGTTTTCAAGTGCGGGTTTCGAGTATAGCAATAAAGCAACGAGTGATGAGGCAAAAAGGGAAATGGCAATTCCAGTTAGAAGGAAAATAATTGGTGGAGTTCTTCCCTTTCTGATGGATAACATATAAACCAACAAAACAGTTCCCATAGAGAAGATAAATGCCATAAATGGGAGGGTAAAGACTCCGAAGAATGTGATCCCGAAGACAATTGAGACAACTGCACCCAGCGTTGCACCGCTGGAAACACCAGTTATGTAAGGCTCTGAAATTGGATTTCTGAATATGCTTTGAACGACCGCTCCTCCCACTGCCAGTGAAGCACCTATGAAAAGGCCTCCAACAATCTGGGGTTCTCTAAGCTGGGAAATAATAATGAAATCAGAATATGGTAAATTTGATACGCTCAGTCCCATTTGCCTTGCAAGGGTCCATAGAATATACGAGTTTCTTACGTGAACCGGACCCACTCCGAGGGAAAAGATAAATGCTAAAGCGAGGGCAATGATTGAACTCAGGAAATATATTAGTTTTTTCCCCTCCAAATATTTTTCACTATCAACCTTCGAAGACATATTCTTTGCTCCAGATTAATCTTAAGCTGGGTCTGGGTTATATTTCAAATTGAAAGGAAATGCAGGTATGTTAACCTTAATTCCGTAGACTTGGTCTATAAGCCATTCTATAGCATATATGTTTCTAAAGTTTGGTTCGGAGAAAAGATTTGTATTAAAAACTGTATAGATCGAGTTATTTTTGTAAGCACCAGTAGAAACATATGGTTGTTGATTAAGGTCTGAAACGTTAAAACATTGTCCCAGCAGGATAACCTGAGGGTTAGAATTTACAACATTTTCACTGGAGATCTGGTAGTATCCTGATCCATTGGCAATATTCTCCAAGTGACTGTATTTGAATATCTGAGTGTCAAAGGTACCGCTTCCGGCAGTTTCCGTCTTTCCTCCTGCACAAACGCACATTGCATATAGAAGTGTTTTGTTTGTGACACTTAGATTTGTGAAGTCACCTAGAGACTTTTGCATCCAACTGTTAAGAATTGTGGCATTCTGTTCAGTTCCTGTCAGTTGCCCCAGTAAATTGTTCTGCTCCTCTATATCTGGGAATGTGGAATTTGATCCTGCGCAGAGAAATACGTAATCTATGCTGGCATTGAGTAATTGATCTATCTGACTCTGTTTATAATCTGAAAACGATATTACTGCCTGTGGCGTGAGATTGATGATTGCCTGAACATTCATACAGGGATAGTCCGTAATATTCGGAAGGTTGTTTGGAGGATAGGTAGCATAGCAATTGCTGCCCACAACATCACCAAAAGCGCCCAGAGCATATAGAGTTGCAGTGGCAGCTGGATCTAGGGAAACTATTCTGTTGAACTTTGTATTTCCAACGTTTGAATCAATGGTGATAATTTTTCCTTTGCTGCCCTCCCTTGTAAGCACCTGAAAGCCAACGAATGAAATTGCAGATATTACTACAATAACAGCAATCAATACCGATATGAATTTTTTATTTTTATTCATGTGAAGTTCACTTTACTAATAGGAAGTTTTTTTGCATATATTAACTTTTTATAATACTTGTGAAATTTACTTCAGCGGGATAGCCAAAACTTTTAAACGCTCTTCAGATACCATACTGTGCCAGAGGCGTCAGTACAGCAGGTTAAGTATTTTGAACTTCGGAAGAGTCAACTGAAGACTCCATCCCTTACATTTCTGTGCGCTTATGACGGGCAGGAAACTTTACTGGAGGATTCTATAAATAGTATTACCAGCATAGCCGAAGAATCTGGCCTGGAATATGAAATATTTATACTTAATACCACCATGATTCCAATCAATTCTGTTTCAACCCA
>JAJZXP010000014.1 GCA_021806345.1 Thermoplasmata archaeon
CTTTTGATTGGATCTATGGTTTGATATTCTTCCTTCAGCAAACCCAGAGCTTTTTCATAATTTTCCCTTGCTTTATCTGGCTTATTATCAGACTCATCTCGAATACCCTGATTAAGATACATTTTAATCAATTCGGTTGTTTTGCTATCGCTCATTCGTGTTCACCTCTCAGTTTCCCATCCTGATTTGTGGATATGGAGACAGACCCATCTCTACCGTATATATGTGCAAAGTCCCTGAATTCTTGGGGATCCGATAAATAATCTTTGTTAAGACTCATCATCTTCCTATAAGCAATATTTGATATTTCCAATATTTTAGATTTGGCAGTCTGATCGTTAAGAGTTCTCAACCCCATCATTGGACTGGAAAAATCTGTGTCGATATAAGTCTTTTCCTTACCTTCTATCCCCCATGCCATTTTAAGTACTCCATCTATCGTTTTCAATCTACTTTCAGCTAATTTTTCGATCATCGCATGACAGTTATTTTGAATATTGTTTGGATCTATTATACCCTGACCGAGGAAATTTTCATTTGAACTTCCTTTATAATTTACAAACAAATCTAATAAAATGTCACTGAGTGATATTTTCAAATCAGCGGTTTCTTTACCAAGCTTCATTCCCTTGTCCAAATTCACAAGACAGCATAAGGAACCAGAACTAACATTTACACTTAATGTGTCAAAATTGTGTATGTTTACAAATCTCCTTATGGACATTGCGAAGTCGCTGCTGAATGCAAGTGAACCTTCTATAAGCAATAATGGAAAGTCAGTGTCTCGAGAAATCAACTTATCTATTTCATTTAAAAAAAATAAGTTGAATTTTCCCGACTTTAGGGAGTTAGTATTATTCTCGCAATTCATATAAATAACCTCTCTCTTAAGGGTGCTACCAAGTTCGTCAAGAATTGGTCCAACTGAATTTTGATTACTGATCATTAATGTTCTTATCGAAAAAGGTATAAATAAATATATTCACCCAAACAATAGGAAATTAATATAAGGATGAATCCGATGTTTCACTGATATCAATATGGAAAGCGAATGTGTCTCTATCTTCAGAAAGGCGTTGCAGGAATCAGCAAGGGATTACAGGGATATTTTGTCATTAGATATGCCTTCAAGAAAGAGGCTTTATAGGGAACTGGAAAGTCTTTATTCATCCATTTCAGGTAATTGCTCAGAAAAACTTGGGATGGAAATGGCAAAGAGCGGAATGGCTAATACAAGACTTGCACAACTTAAAGTATGCATGGCTATCGGCGATGAACTCAAACAGAAAGGAATTGAAGACCAGGAAGCCAATACATATGTAACCAAATTCTCAGAAGACGAATACGAAGCGGTTAGTAAATTAGAACATTTTTCCAGAATTGATTCCCTGAATAGTGATTCAATTAGAACACTTCTCATGAACAGGGACGACCAGATTTATAGATTGATTAAGGAGTGGTACAACGAAAATATGGACAATTTTCTAAACTCAATCGATATTTTATCAGGAAAGGACGTAAGAGGCGAAATATCCAACGCGATGGAAGAGAGATACAGGATAAGATTTCAGAAGATCACTGAGGGTGTGATATCGTTTATTCAAAGTGATCCGGGACAGCTTAAAAAATTATTCAATAACTACGAAAGAGTTTTGAAAATGTCCCTGGACTTGGAAAACAGGAGAACAAAGATAGAGGAGGAACTGAGGGAATTAATTTCAGGATCAAGAATGGATGAAGTTATGGATAGAGTAATGGAGGTATCTGTTCTTCTACGGAATAGGGATTTAGAGATGCTACAGCAAATGAATCTAAGTGAAACAATTTCTCAGTTGAAACAGTTTGAGACAGTATTCAGAAATAAGATCCGGGAGATTGAGGACGAAAAAGCAAGATTGGATTCGGATCCAGACATAAGTTCAAATCCAGAGCTAAAGACGGTTGAAGCAAAGAGGATTGAACTTCTTATTCAGGAATCTAAAGCAAAATTGGAATCAGACGTAGTTTCCAAAATCAGTTTATTAAACGCGGTAAAAAGTGCAGTAGTAAATGCTAGCAAGAAGGGGACCATGGAATTCAGCAAGGAATATGCCTGTAGTATCGAAGACACAAAAATTAGGCAAGTGGCGTTTTTTGAATCACTTGAATATCTGTTCAAAAATGAGACAAGCATAAGATTGATAGATCCTAAATCCGGGTTTGAAGGAAATCTTAAACTAAAAGAAATTTTGAGCAAAAAACGGGAAGAAGAGGTTCAAATCTCACCGTCAAGCCAAAATTATCCTGTTAAAACTAAAGCTTTCCTGTATTGGTTCAGCAAAAGCAGATTTTTTAGGCCCAATGTGAGAATTTCATTTGCATTCATATTTAATGTGCATGAAGAAGAACTGTTTGGTTCTGGGAATAACCAATCAATGGGAATAGACCAGAAACCTTTCAACAACATGGATTTTGCCAAAATCCTAGGATTCTTGATTGATAGCTCCTCAAATGATGATTCATTCATAACTTGCATCATAGGTTCACCCAATGGTTTTGATAACTCCGTAACGGAACAGATAAAGAATCTTTCTAATGACGGGATAAAAAGCAGAAAATTTGTGATAGTCCTGAAGGATATGAGAACAGGACAACTCTACAGCGATCCAGAAGATAGGATGGCAAGCGAGATCGCAAAGGTACTTAGAGAAGGTAGGGAAGGACCTGGCATTGCAGAAACAGAAAAGATCAAAACAGAAACACTTGACGACCTGATGATCGCAAATATTTCTAGGCTTAAATCTGTTTTAAAGCGGGTCGACACCAGTGAGGACAAAATCGTAACAGTCTGGAAGGCAATGGAAAAGGAGAAATTAGGTCAGGTAGATAAGATTCAGAATGAGACAGTGTTTAAGAAAAAATGAACAATTCACTAAAATTGACAACAATCTTATACACATGAGACATTCAAATAAAGGTAGGTAGGAAATTGAGTTATTCTAGCACTATTCTGAACCTGATATATTTTTGGACATTTATTTGTTTCCTAACATTAATTTCATGGACTGTGAGATCGGGAACTCAGAGAAAAGAATACTCCAAACAGGTAAATTCAGGAAACATGCAAAGGTTAGATTCTATCAAGTCTGGAAGTGTAGGACTAGGAATTTTTCTGATACTGTCTCAAATACCTTTCATTGGATTCATATTTATGTTTCTCGTTTCGTCGAATTCTGGAAAAATAGGAAGGGGCCTGAATATGCAGAGCTATATTCTGTCCAAACCTGCGAGGAGACTTTCTTTTTTTGCAATTATTACTGCAATTGCAATGTTTCTGGGCGCCATTTCTTACGTTTCACTATTTCCCACAAGTGCACAACAAATCGCGCTAAGAAATCTTCCCCCTGGTTTCACTGATTTTTCCAGTTTGACCCTATTGTGGTACCCTCTTTTTCTCACAGTGCTGGTTGGAACACTAATGTCTAATTCCAAGGGAGCAATTAGTTATGTTGGATTATTTCTGGGGTTCATATTTCTTCTATTCTTCACCTATTATGTCAGCAACCAAGCTAGTTTTAATGTGTTAAATTATTACATTTCGTTCACGGAAATTTTAATAGCTTTTATGTTTATAGCCAATTACTATTCCTTAGGTTCAAACAAGGGAGAAATGGTGGATAACGTGGAAGTTAATAAAAATCAACAGAGTTTTGTCAATTCTATGGATGCTGTAAATGCAAAGAGTAATTCCGGATACAAGCCCCAGTTCGAGAAAACAGTTCAGGAGGGTCAAGTCAAGAACGTCAACCCAGCTGAAAATAGGGCTGGATACAGCCAGAGCAATTATGTACCATCTAAATATGAACAAAGGGATGCAATTGCAATTATAGGTCCACCAGGAGCCGGAAAGACAACGTTTTTAGCATACTTTTTCCATTTTCTACGAGATATTGAAAACTCTATTGGCATTGAAGCCGACGTATCCAGCGGTCTCGAGTTAATGGAGGAATATATTAATAGAATTTTTTCAGAGCACAAATTTCCTGAATTGACTGCAAGGGACAGGGTCGGAGAGGTAGTTTTCAAGTTCATGAAAAAAAAGAGGTTTGGTTCAAGAGGTATAATGCTCAGAATCAACGATATAGCAGGTGAGACATTTAACAGCCTGCAGGGAGGGCCAGATCAGGTAAGAAGATTAATTGTGGGAACAAGATTTGAATATCTACTCAGGGCGAAAGGGTATATTGTAATGATAGACTGTTCTTCCTATAAGGAGTGGGCAACAAGAGACCTTCAATATCGTAGAATTATTGAAACCATCCTGAATGCAAGACTCGAAAAAAAGACAAAGCCAAAGATTTCATTCCTATTCACAAAAACAGATACCCTACCAAATGCTGTATACAATTACTCCCCTATAGAACTTCTAAAGATGTTGAGAAACACATATGCGTACATAACAAAAAATATCAGAAATCCTTACGCATTCAAACTTTTCATTAAAACCGAAAGGGACAATTCCGGGAACATAGTACCAAAATTAGATTCTGGGGTGGGTGGAATGTATGAAATAAAGTATGATCCCAACTTGAACTCGGGATTCATGCTGGTTGCAAACTGGATTTGTGAGGTTGGTGAATTGTGACGGAAGTAGCCATTGTAGCCACACAGGTTTTGTATGGTTGGATGGAAATAAAGGGCAAATCAGGGTTTCAGTTAATATCAATGAGCTCGAGCCTAAATCAGCGCGATCACGAATTTCTTGAAAAATACAGCATTCCCTTAAATACTGACAATCTAAGGGTTACTGAATGCAGAAGATTTTTCCAATTGCCATCAGGAAAAATAGCAGTCAATTTTATAAAAAATATAGGAAAGGATACACACGGACGGGAAGGTGCG
>JAJZXP010000398.1 GCA_021806345.1 Thermoplasmata archaeon
AATTGATAATAATATGCAAGGCAAACAGTGGCGTTAAGATAATTGTTGGGGATTTAAACTTAGAATGCAATGTAAAATTTGTCATCGATGATGATTACAAAATTGGTCCAAAATTTTTAGAGGCTCTAAAGATGGCTCAATCTGAATGGATAGTGGTGATAGATGATGACGACGTTTGGATGCCAAAAAAGCTTGAAGTTCTATATCAGTTAATTACTAAGCACCACAAAGCAGTCTACCTGCATAATGATAAGTTTACTGTGGATGAGCATTTTCACTACGATGACATCCGTTCACCCAAGATAAATGAATCGGTATCACCCTTTCCTACATCTGAGGATTTGATAATTAGGAGCTTCAGAGATAATTGTGAGCATAATGAGAGCAGCATTGCGTTTTCTGATACAATAGTGAATGAAAAATTAGATTCGTTAAAACTTCTGGAGGGAGGTTTGGACACATTTTTATATGTTTCAGCAATTGAAAGTGCAGGAGAGTTAATATGCACAAAAGAAAGGTTAACTCTTTTTAGAGTTACCTCTAAAAACAATGAGAATGATTATTCCAAGAGTCTACTAAATAACCTGAAAAGGCAATTGCAAAGTTATGAAGTGATCAGAAACATGAAACTTACAAATCATTTCACTCAGTGGCTCATTGATTGGCGTATAATGTATAACAGACTAAAAATTAATTTAATAGAGGAAACTAAAATTGAAAGAAAAAATCGCTTCGAATTTCTATTGGAATCCATAAGAAATAAATTTTTTAGAACTAAAGAAGGTCTTTATTTCGAGTTTTTATTTGTTCTTCAGTTTATCAGCGAAAGAGTTGCAAAGTGCACATATAAATTAGCAACTAATGTACATTCGAAGCGGTAGAAAAGTTATAATTGTTACTTGCTTCGCATTACGCAGCAGTTGTTAACATGCACTGACAGAATTCACAAAGGAACAGAAATCCTCGTTACAGAAGCTTTCAATCGAATTGTAGTGATGCAAACTTATAAATAAAGAATTTAAACAGTATTCTATTAGGAAGATATTATATTTATGGTTCTATGGAACCTCTCAAGTCATGCCAAAAAGTTTTATACAGAATCCATAATAAAGAACGCCGTGTCTGAAAGCAGTTTAGTTAATAAAACTAGGAGATTTTTAAATAATAACCGGCATAAAATAGCTTTGTATTCTCTTTTTCTTATTTACTTTGTATCTTCTATTTTATGGTTTTTAGCTTCGGTTTTAAAACTTGATTCCTTTCATGCATTTGTTTACGATCTTGGTTCACAGGTATCATCACTTAATTCAATAGCTCAGACTAGATCAATTCTAGCTCTCCTGACGCTGGTTCCTTCTTCCAAGCCTTTTGTCCTCCCTCTATCCTATATAACCTATCTGTACAACGGTCCAATAGTGTTCTTGGGGATACAATCTTTCGGCGTTCTACTTGCTAGTATTTTTATCTATCTCCTTTTACTGCGAAGAACAGGCTCCGAAACTTTATCTATGATTTCAGCCTTTTCATTTATTTTCTTCTTCCCTCTGAGCTGGTATATGTTCTTCGATTTTCATATTGCCGGTTTTTTTGGGTCATTCTTCTTTGCGGGGATGTATTTCATGAAGCAGAGACCTAAATTGTCCTTTGCACTGTTCTTGCTGGCCGCATCCACCAGTATAGTTCTTGCCTTTTTCCTTTTTCTTTATCTGTTTATATTAATTTTTAAGAAAAGCAGCGCAATGCATAAAGAAAATAAGAATTTTCCATTTACAGCATATGTTCGTAATTTCGCTTTCCTGATCGCACCCGCCTTAACAATAATTTTCGCCATATATCATTATCACGCCGGTGGTATTTTGTCCGCTGGTAATGGGACCTCAACAGCGAGCGGCAGCATTATACAACTGTACCTTTCAAATCTCTCCGCAGCTTTCAACAACGGGTTTATAGTACTATTCATGATGCTAATAATGTTGATAGTCATAATCACACTGATCGCTAAAAAATCAGATCTTGTATACCTTATAGCGGTATTGCCGATCCTGCTGTTTGTCCTGCTCGGAGGCTACCCTTTCTGGAACATTAAAGTCCAATATGGAGGAGAGTTCTTTACGCCTATCCTATTTTTCTTGCTGGTTGTTGGACAGCCTAGAAATAACTCAGAGGCACGTTCCAAACCAAATGTCTCTGTGAATATTCCCACAGAAACTGTAAAACGTGGCATCATTCTTTTTGTCATTCTTGTGATATTAATGGGCATATTTTACAACCCCTATGGTCCCCTGAACTTTCCGGATTTGCCTGGCGACAATGCCTATGCTGACTTCTACCACCAGATAAATGTCACCAGTTCTGATGCTGTGGCAAACGAATTTGTGAACCTAGTGCCATCGCGAGATACTGTTCTCGTCCAGGATAACGAACCTCAGTTTTCTGATCGGCCTAGAAATTTTCTCTTTGGCCCTGGCAACCTGCCATGGTTAAACACTTCATTGTTCTACGATAAAGGCCCGAAACCTGCATCGGCTATACCTCAGTTTATGGCTGTAGATGTGAATAATGCCGAATATGGTCGGGGCTGGTTGCATTTCCCGTTCTACAACAGCTCAGATGGTTCCATGGCCACATGGTTCCCCTATTTCTATTCTCACTATAATTATGGACTCCTTGCCTACTCCTACCCATTTTACCTCTATGAGATCAATTATTCTGGAGTTCCTGTCATTTCTTCGGGAATGAATTTCATTGGGTCTTCGTATGTTGATCATGAAAGCAGTTCGGCTTTATACGAATTCAACGGTTCTCTTAACAACCGGACACTCCTTAACACACTTTACAAGGTTTACCTTCTTCCCGGCAGTTACGAATTCTCATTTGGATTCACGGCCGAGAATCTCTCAGGCAATATGTCACTTAAAGTTTCGAATGGTGTTACTTCATTCACAAGTCCGTTTTCTCTGAATGAAGTGTCAGGTTATGTGAACAACACTATGAATTTCACAGTTATATCTCCTTCAGATTACACATTCAGCGTAGTTTCGTCAGGTTTGACTGGACATATTACGAGATACAACAGGGAACATCTAGGCATTTCAAACAACAAACCAAAGATATTTAACCTTACTCTTTCAAATCCATCCAGTACTGTTTCATCCAGCTTTCCTCTTATGCTTAATATTACAGCATCGCAGGTAGGTAACTCTAATAACAGTGAATGGAACAATGTGGCATTCTATTATAACGGCAATCCTGTACCCTCATGGCTGTTGAGTGTTAATGATAACCGGGCCCAGTATTGGATAAAAGCTCCGTCTGTGCCTGCCCATGATACTAAAAATATGCAGATAATTGTCTTTAGCAATAATACAGATGTAATGAACGGAATTTCTGTGGGTGAGGCACCTCAGCTATCCGCCACTTATGCTGAATTCGACAATGGTGTCGAAGTTTTCGGTTCTCCAACGGGAAACAGTGGGTATTTCAATTTTGCAGGTACTTCCCTAAGTAGTGCAGTTAGAGTAATATCTGGTGGATATGGACTTCCGGGTGGTTCTGTTAGGGTGGATAATGGACTGTATATCACTGGGTATTCCAATGGAACAGAGGACTTCGAGGCTGTCGGAACGAACTCACAGATATCAAACAGTGCTATCTTAGGTTGGGGATTTGCCAACACAAATACTTCTACGGGTGACGGGTTAGATTTAAATGGTCCAGATCTTGGTGGCTACACAAATAACATCGTGGTTGGTAATAGCACCACACCTACTTATTTGCAAACAGGTAATACAAGCTCTACGTCAACAAAGCTGGTCAATTTCCCGATAGAAAGCCAGAACAGTGTTGTAATGTCATACGGGACGAATAACAGAGTCTCAGTTTATGCAGATGGAAAATCATATTATGTCATCACACCAAATTACGTATTTAACAATTATGTGGGTGCTGCAATTGCTTACAGATCACCAACGAAATCACAGGCAGTTTCTCCTGAAATCTATTATTTCTTCGTATTACCAATTAATTCAGGCTACGTTCACTTGAACTATGACATAAACTGAAATTCCTAATATCTGTTTGCATAGATTCCAAGCAATCCATCCTTTAATCCTCTCATTACAGCAATTAGTCCGTTAAATTTACTATTGCTCCTGAGGGCCCAGTTGACATAAAAAGCAAAATATACTGGAATAGCAATATAAAAAAGTATCTTTTTCCTAGGTTCTTCCAGCCTCTTTTCGAAAGTTATTTTTCCCCTTATGGCATAGTACAGTTTGAAAGGGGTCATTCTCGTGAATACTTGATGCGGTGCTATATCGTGATAAACCCTAGCACTACCAACTAAGACGAGTTTTAACCCCAGTTCTTTCTTAATTCTGAACTGGATGTAACCATCTTCTCCGCCTAAAAGAATCTCCTTTGGAATCGGGTAAACTTTCCTTACTGCATGGCTTCTGAACATATAGCTGTTAGCAAACCCGTCTGTTTCATATACCTTTGACCTAAGCTCAGAATATGGTCTGTCCATGTAGAGAAATATGGTCCTGCGGGAATATCTAGAAAACCGAGAACCAGCATACATGACCATATTCTTATTGGAATAGTAGCACGTCACCGGAGCTGCGACTCCTATGGAAGTATCCCTAGATATCTGATCTACGAGATGTGAAATGCACTTCGGATCCACAGTATTATCATCATCAACCATAAATATAAAATCGCCCAATGCGATTCTTATACCGTCGTTTCGACTCTCTCCAACATACATAACATGGTCGTGTCTTATGTATTTTATATACGGGAACTCAATGCACAATTTCTCATAAGAGGTATCAGATGAGCAGTCATCCACCACTATTATTTCT
>JAJZXP010000287.1 GCA_021806345.1 Thermoplasmata archaeon
TCTCCAATAGCCCTAAGTTTTCTTTCCACAGAGTTATCAAGGTCAAGCCTGTGATCTATACGGAGAATTGTTTCAACTCTTGTGTATCCCAAATCAGTGAGATATTTCTCTCCCTTTCGAACTGCATTTAGCAGTTTCTCCATGTCCGGTGATTCAATCACCGTAGCCATGCTGTTAGGATAAACTTTGAGACCGGTTTCCCTGATTTTCCCAATAACTCCCTTTATTGCCTCTGATACGGATATCCCCTTTCCTATGGGGTAAAAGGTAACATCTGCAACAATCATGAGCCATAATATCACTTCCTTTTAAAAAATGTTTTAAACATTTCTCGGAAGTGAACTGTGATGTTTCAAATCAATTGAACTTCCCCAAATCTAATCTGTGGATGGGATAACCATTTTTCAAAAATTATATTTTCTATTCTTAATTCTTATAGTGTAGACAAAAAATAGATAAAAAAAAGAGTTGGACGAGGTCACTCTGATACTGTTGACATGCCTTCTAGTAAAGGTTTGTTTCTTCTGTCAGGTACAAAGAAGTATATGAAGACAAATGCAACAATTGTAATTACTCCGTAAATGTCAAGCGAATAACCGAGTCCTATTGAGTTCAACATCAGTGGGAAAGTATAAGTGACTATAAAACCGGCAAGTGAGTCAGCTGTCATGAACAGAGTAGTCCCTCTCCCTCTTATTGAAGTTGGGAAGACTTCTGGACTGAATGCCCACAAGGCTACCCCGTACCCAGCTTCGAAGAAGAAAAGGAATACGAATATCACTATTACTGTAGTTATACCCAACGCAGTGGCATGAAGAGTTAATAGAAATACGGAACCCACTATGGTTGAAAGAAACATTCCTGCAGATCCCATTAAAAATGCCTTCCTTGTGCCGAGCCTTCCTATGAAGAGGAATTGAGCAAGGAAAACAGGATACATTTCTGCCACTGCAGTTGACCATCCACTTGTGAATGCAGCCTGAACTTTAGTATAACCAAGATGTACAAAGATTTCTGGAGAATAGAAGATGAATACATTAATTCCACTGAACTGCATGAACAAACCAACAATTATCGCTATAAACGCATATTTCCTGAACTTCTTTGAGAAAACATCTTTCCATGTTCCCTCACCCTTTGATGATTTCTTGATGTTCTCCTTGACTTTGGAAAATTCGTTATCTTCAACATCTACTTTGAAATACTTTGTAAGTGTGTCCTTTGTATCCCTTTCCTTGTTTTTGGAAAGGAGCCAACGTGGACTTTCTGGGATTTTTATCCTCAAAACCAATATTATGACTGCCGGGATTGCACCTAGCCCAAACATTAGTCTCCAATCTGCGGAGGAGGTTAAAAGGTATCCAATCCAGAATGATAAAAACGACGCCACTACCGTCATAAGCTGTTGTGTCGCAATGTAATTATTTTTCTTGGAAGTTGGAACCATTTCCCCTATAAATATTCCTGCAAGGACATTATCCATACCAAGTGCAAATCCCTCTATCACCCTCCATGCCATCAAGGTGGCAAAATTAAATGTCAGGAAAGCGAGGAAAAGCGGGATAACAGTAAATATAACTGCATCCATTACAAGAATCCATTTTCTCCCTAGAACATCTGATATCTGCCCGGCTATTATTGAGCTAAACAACGCTCCAAGAAGAAGGCCTGAAGCACTTAAGCCAACTTGAGCTGTGGTAAGTGGGATTGTTATTACATCAAGTGCATCTCCGATGATACCAGTGTCATATCCTGCTGCAAAACCACCTAAGGCACCAGAAATGGCAATCAGGGCAAAGAGTGTCTTAACTTTCGACCGGTCTATGTATGGAAAAATTGATTCTGATTCATTATTTTCCATAATAATTGAGATTACCACCATATATTAGATTTTCGTCCCAAATACTGTGAAATGAAATTGACATATATTATATTAATAAAGCATAATTATCCCAATACAATCAATAATGTACATGAAAAGGTTTTAATCGATATTCATTTCAAGTATGTTTACATAATCAAAAATGAGGGAAGTTCCTGTAGATATAAGTTTTCAGATAGATAAGGAGTTCGCCGAGATTTATAAGAGGAGAGCAGAGGAAATTCATTCTGTTCTGTGTGAGTTGTCGGAAACGACTTCTTGGGAAAACAAAATAAAAATCCTAAAGAAATATCTTCATTTGAAGAGGGAATTAGATCCTGGGAAGTCAAGGCATAAAATTTTTCACAATGTAATTATGAAGGAGATTAAAATTGAAGTCCAAAATGAAGCATTAGATGGTTTGATTCTCTGGCCCAGAGAATATACAAAACAAATCCCATGCATTTACTTCATTCATGGAGGTGGCCTTATGGTGGGAAGTTTCTATGATAACCTGGAGCAACTTTCTGATCTTTGTCTAAAACTTGGAACAGCTTTGTTCGCAATAGACTACAGATTAGCTCCAGAATTCCAATATCCTGTACCATTGCAAGATTGCTTCACCGGACTGTCTTGGTTAATGGACAATGCATCTGGATTTGGAATCGACACAAATAGAATCATATTGATGGGGGAGAGTGCTGGTGGAGCACTTGCTGCATCATTGGCGCTAATGCTTAAGGACAAAGATTTGCAATGGCTTAGGGGTCTTATTCTCTTATCACCAATGCTAGACCCGAGAAATACAACCAAGTCAAGTCATCAGTTTAAAGACGGGTGGCCTTTCTGGCCTAGGGAATTCAATGTTACGGCATGGACAGCATATTTGGGCTCAGATACGAAACGATTCGACCAGGATCCTTATTCTAATATATTTACTGCAAAAGATCTTGAAGGGTTCCCTGTAACTTATGTGGAAGTTGGTAATATCGACCTGTTCAGAGATGAGACTATAGAATTTGTAAAATTATTGGCGGAGAATGGTAACGACGTAACTTTTCACTTATTCTCAAAGATGTTTCATGGTATGGACTCGTTGATTCCACAATCCGAAAGGGTTCGTAGAATTCTGGATTTACGGATTAAAGAAATCAAATCTCTATTCAGATTATAGGCTTTCTCCTACATATCCCTGTGGAATTACCCTATGGATAACCACCTTGCGTAAGAATTTTTAAAAAAAATGAACAAATACTATCAAGGCTGATAAGAATGCGGGTAAAGAAGGCAGCAATTAAAACCCCTGAGCATTGAACATATCTCTAGTTAGGCATGGCGAATTAAAGAAAAAATAATAAATTTGTTAACTACTACAAGTGGAATATTATAAAATATCTTATAAAATAAAGTTTTGCGCAAAAAATATTTTAGGAGCATAATAATCATATGCGGATGACAGAAAATGCAACTTTGGAAAGGAATAAAGTAGGGCTCTGGGGTTTAGTGTTTTATTCTTTAGGTACAATATTACCTTTGGGTATATTTGGGCTGGCCGCTATAGCAGTCATAACTTTCAGTACACATGCTGTGATAGACTTTGTTGTTGGTTATCTTGTAACTTTGCTTGCAATTTCAATCGTATACCAATTCAGTGAAAAAGTTACACATGCCGGAGGATATTACGCATTTGTGGGCTCTGGACTTGGCTCTAAGCCCGGTCTTGTAACTGGATGGATATATATGGCATATTTAGTGCTAACTCTTAGCACTGGAGCCGCTTCCATAGGATGGCTCGTTTCAATATACATGCATTACTTCTATGCCTATACGGTTCCTGTTTATGTTGTTATACTTCTTGATTTTTCGGTTTGCGCATTAACATACCTTGTAACTGTGAGGGGCGTAAAATCTACCGTAAGAACCGCAGTAACTGTAGGTATTATCGAGGTTATAGCAGTAATATCGGTATCTTTGGCTGTCATAGTAATTCTAGGTTCCAGGAATACCGCGGCCGCGATTTCATTTCCGACCGTTGCCGGACTTCACCCATTTTTCCTCGGGTTCATAGTTGGCTCATTCGAAAGTTATGCTGGTTATGGGGGAATGCTAACTCTTTCAGAAGAAGCAAAGACCCCAAAGTCAACAGTTCGCAAAGCACTTGTCCTTGCAAGTACACTGGCAGCAGTTTGTTTCATATTGGGGACATATATCACCCTAGCTGGCTGGGGACTGAAAGACATTTCCACTCTTGTAAATCTGACGGCACCTGGTTTTACAGTAATAGGGAAGTATCTAGGTCTCGTTGTTGCAACAATTATTCTCCTACTCATTCTGGTGGCCCAGTACATATCACCTATGATGGCTGGAAGCTCTGGGAGCCGGGTCATTTTTGCTCTGGCCAGAGACGGGGGATTGCCTAAAGCACTCAGCAAATTGAACGGGAAGAAAGCTCCTTCAACAGCGGCTTCCTTCAGTTCGATAATAGGAGCAGTAATTATTGTCATCGCAACAATCCCTATGATAATCGCCTATGGGTACTCCGATGGGATTTACTATGCCGTACTTGTTCTTGCTACAATGCTAACCATTGCCTCTATGGTCATCCACATTCTATCGGGAATATCAATGCCAGTGTTTTTCAAAAAGTTAGGGCAACTGTCGTACATGAAGCAGGTAGTGGCACCGGCTGCAACTATAGTCGTATTCATTGTTGCACTTTATTATTCTCTACTAGGAATTGCATTCCCATACATTGTGGCACCAATTGCAATATTAATATATGCACTGATTGCTGTATTTTATATTTCATACAAGCACAGAGGAAAGCTGGAACTGAACTTTAATAGGGTAGAATGATGCGGAATTAGAATATTTCATTTTACCACCAATTTTGTTTTTCTTTCATAAAAGTGGGTGTAAATAAAGTTAATACTGAAAATTTGATTTGTAAATAATAGATATAATCCTGTTCTCACTGCCTTGCAACAAAGATAACTTCT
>JAJZXP010000333.1 GCA_021806345.1 Thermoplasmata archaeon
CCGTAAGCGTAAGCCAAACGTAAATTTAGGAATGATAGCAGAATAATAAGTCTCTCCCTAAGAGACTGTTCGTTATCGTTTACGAATGAGAGTATCTTTGCATACGATTTAATTTCCTTTTCAATAATTTTTCCTAATGTTCTTAAGTCATTTGAAAAATTTTTATATTGACTTATACTTTTTTGATTAACCCTATAACCGGTCAGGATAGAGTCTGTATAACCTATTTCCAAATTCATAACTATATGATATAACGTAATGGCCGTATCACATGTATATGGGATAGTCTCCAAAAAGTCACATAAACCATGGGCATTTTTTCTTCTCAGTGAAATTCTGCTTGTATTAAAGTATATCTCCCTAGTTTCCCAGATTTTGGAATCCAAATCTTCTCTCCTTAGGACGATATTATTTAATTCGCAGTTCATTGTGTGAGATTTCTTCTTAAAAGATCCATGAGAAATGGAATTTTCATCTTCATCCATTCTATAGTATCCGTTTATGATCATGTCAGCGTGATGGGATTCGTCCTCTAGCAGTTTTGAAATTTCATCGAATTTGTTTGGTGCAAAAATATCATCATCATCCAACAAGCAAATTACTTCTTTACTACTACTGCGAATTCCCTTAGAAAGAGATTCACCGTTGGAAAGTGTATCACTAAAAAGACTTATGACCTTATTATTTTCTAGGAAATAGTCCAGATCATCATCTTTGAAAGCTTTTACCACGATAATTTCGACGAGGTCCTTGGGATAATCCTGACTTAATACGGAACTGACCGCTCTAAAAATATAATCCTTTCTTTTAAACCCCACGATTATTGCAGAAAAGGTAAGTTTCATTCTGCCACCTGATGCTCTACTTTTTCCATTCTTTTGCATAATAAAGGAATATATATTTATGTTTATGAGTCACATATTTCCAGAATTAAAAGTCATAATGCGAGAGAAAAAATCAAATTCTTTATTTTTCTTATCGAATAAAGGTACCATTCAACTTTAAAAAATAGATTTCTATTCAATGTTTTTTCCTTTTAAAAAATAGCTCCAGGAATCCACGTACAAAGCCAGATATTTGTTAATTATGGAGCGCTTTTTAAATAATTTTTTTCTAAGTTGTATCTTTTCAGCAAGATCGTATGAAACTGATGAATTTTCTAACTTTTCTATTACTTTTTTAACGTGAGATTCATTTACAGTGTCAGAAATAATAATGGAAGCATTACCCAGAAGCTCATTATTTATTTCTGTGTCTCTGCATATAACTGGTATTTCACTTCCAAGAGCTTCAATCAATGGTCTCCCAAATCCTTCATCGTCTGATAAATGTAAATATGCTTTGGCTGCATTGAAATAAAAGGGGTAGAGTTCATCACTAACCTGACCCATATTAATACAATTTAAGGAATTTATTGTAGACCCTATTTTGATTAATTTGTATTGGTTTGGAAGGGAATTAGAAAACGCTTCTATTAAATCAATTCTTTTATTCGGTCTATCGTTTCCAACGGAAAGTATATAACTGTAGTTCTTGTCCAGGCCTAATTTCTGTAAGCATTGATCAGCGTCACGAGTGGTGAATTTCTCATCTTCTATCCAGTGGTAAATCACTTCAGAGTCTAATCCTGTCAATCGCTTTAATTCATTTCGAGTTCTTTCGCTTATTGAAATAATAGCAATTGCGTCATTAGCAACATTCAATGCTGATGAATATTTTCGAATTCTCTCAAGTTCACCAAGTGCTTTTTTTGGATTTAAATTGTTAAGAGTGAGAAATCTATCTTTAATCACATCGTGAACTGTCATGATACCTGGCCTTTTACCAACTCCAAAAAAATCCGTGCCAACAAAATGAAACAAATAGTTTTTATAAGTTCCATCATTGAGCAATCTATTGTAATTATTTCTTATAATTAGCGGTCTGGCAAGCAGATGTGTGGTTTGCTTAAAATATCCGATTATTTGGCTGTTTGGAAAATCATCTTTGACGGCTCCCAAATAAAATAATTTGATATCCTCAACATATGGACGAACTGAGTTGTACAATTCTAATGCATATAACCCAATACCAGTCCAGTGAGGCTGATCCACCAAGATCGCAAGTTTCACCCTTCATAATTGAAATGTAAATAATAATCTTATACTATATCTGTTGATCTGTTCCAACAGAATCTTAAGGTTCCAATATTAAGGGTAACTAAACAAATCCTTATAGAATATGTTCAGATGATGTTCTTATCTCAGGAGTAAAAATTGTATGAGGCTTTTAGAGATAACGTTTACTGATCCAAAATTGCCAGGAGGTGTCGAAAGACTTGCCATTCAATTAGGGGAATTCTTGACAAAGAGTTCAATACAGGTTTCTTATATGTATTCTGGGGACAAAAATCAAATATTTTATGAGAATGGTGTAAAAAAGATAATACTGAAATGCAATAAAAAATTTTTTCCAAAAATAATGTTTAACATCAAAGTGTATTTACATGTCAAAAATCATAAATCAGATTATGACATAATTCACATAAATGGAGATAATGGCGATTTGGTTACTGCATTTAAAAACATAAAAACCATTATGACAGTGCATGGGATCGCACTCCGTGATGGACTTAGCATGAGAGGTGATAAGTCTGTTAAAACACTCACTAAATTATACAAATTGGCTTGGGCTTATATATCCAATTTCTTTGAAATTTATGCAATAAAGAGAGCAGGAGTAATTGCAACAACATCGAATGTTTATTTGGACTTTATAAAGTTTCACAGAAAAAAGGAAGATGCGATTGTAATCATGTCTGGGGTTGATACAAATTTTTTTCATCCCGGAAATAAAAAGAAAGTCAGGGAAGAACTTTCACTTGATGAGAATGGGATTTATGGAATATGGGTTGGACAGGAACCAAAAAGAAAAAGATTGGATTTTTCAATTGAACTAATCGAAGAAACTGGATTAAATTTGATCTGCATAGGAAATACTATTACAGATAAAAGGTGTTCAAATAGAATCTCCCTCCTCAACAACGTGGATGATGAGGTGCTGCTCAAATATTATCAAGCGGCTGATTTTTTTCTATTTCCGAGTGTTTCCGAAGGATTCGCGTTAGTAATTATGGAAGCAATGGCATGTGGCGCTGTTCCTATTATCGGTGAAAACATTAAAATTCCCATCATGTTCGATCGGAGAAACTGCTTTATTGCAAAAAATGAATCAGAATTTTTAAAGATTATCAAGGAGATAGACTCAAATGGGTCTATCCTTGCTGAGATGTCAGAAAATGCGATTAGCAGTGCAAAGGAACTCTCAATTCAAAAAAATCTATCCAAATACCTAGAACTAATAACTAACTATTATAATCACCCAAAATCAAATGATAAATGAGGCGGTTAATAGGATTTCTCTATAGTTAAAATGAAAAATATTTACTAGAATTTGAGATACTACCTGAAATCACCGCGTTACTTCTTGATTATTCTTATTGTGTAAACTAATCCAGCTACGCTAATTATAGAGAAGAATACGCCTATCAATAAGTACATAGAATTTTCCAATATTTCATTAGTCGGAATAAAACTTGGCATATTCAAATTAAGGTTTATTGTCACATTGGATTGAAAATTTCCTGAAATATTAAGAAAATTATTATTTCTAATAAAAGATTGGTTGATTGGGATTTGGTGAGGGGACAGGGAAATAAATCCACCAAGAAAATGGGAGTTAAAATAAACTTTATAATCATTTAAAATCGTTTCATTATATTGGGCAGTTACTTGAACTCCATTTGAATCTTTAACAACTAGTCCCACCGAATAATTTCCTGGGTAGCTAAAAATTGAAGTTTCATTAATAGATTTTGCATTTCCTCCACCAAACCATGAATACGTAAATGGACCTGCCCCACCAATTATCTTTGAATAAAATATAACTTGCTGACCTACAATTGCTGGGTTTGACGATGCAGTGATAGAAATGGATAAATTATCAGAGGATACAACTTTTCCTTGATTCGGCACATTTTTAATGTCGTTTCGATTTATGGTTGTTGGAGGGATACACAGAACATATTTTCCATTTTTCATTGTGTATCTGTTAAGTAAATGATAACTTCCTGAAAGATTAACATAATAACTATCCTGATTGTTAGAGGTGTGATATAGGACACTTCTAGAAGACTCCGAACTTGCTTGCGGTGTAAAGTACATACACCTCGGAACTTTGGATAATTGTGGAGCGGATACGAATAATGATATAATTAATAATATAATTAATAAAGAAACTCCTCTTTTTATCATTTTTTCTGGGGAGTAAAATTTTGCATTACATAGAAATTTCCTAAAAATCAAATAAATTCCTTTATATTTTTCTAATCGGATTCTGTCGTGAGCAATATGATAAATATAAAGCATACATAAAGTGACTAAATATAATGAACTGAGAAGAACTTGTGTCCAGTAAGGGATACCACCTAATCTGTAAATATAGGCAAAAGTTGGATTTATATTAGAATAAAAGTAAAGTAACGGAGTCTGTGTAAAAAATATCAAAATATCAAATAAGGAAATGATAGTGAAAACGACCACGTAAAATACAGAATTCTTTAGGTAATATAAGAGCAAAATCATTGGAGCAATTGCTAGCAGATATTGAGGTGTCTCTGTGGGTGAGAAAATGATAAACATTCCACTTTCAAGGAAAATAAAACTAATATATCCCTCCAAGTTGGCACTTTCCTTTTTATAAAGAAAAATGAACATTGGGATAATCATAAAAAATAAGAAAGCCCATTCCTCAACTAAATTTGAAATGCTAAAATGAAACAGCGTGTAGACTATGAAATACGGACCCCACATTGAAGGGAAGATTGATGTCACAGTCAAAGAACTAAAAGATCCAATGAATGGAGCTAAAATTGTTAGGTGTAACGGTGTTCCTGTAGCTATTGATACTAAAAGTGGTAGTAACTGGCCTATTGCTAAAACAAGCAAGAATAAAAAAAATGAGAAAAAAGCCTCAACCTTACCGTACCTTTTGTATACTAATAAAGTTAAGGGCAAAATGAAGAACATTGGATAAAAATATGTAGAGGCGGACAAGGCTAGAAAGATTGATGAAACACGAGGTCTGGAAACCACAAATAAAAATACACTGACCATCAAGAACATGATAGAGATTATTAGAGGATTTCCAAATAGAGCCACATCAAAAATAGTGATTGGCAAAAGAAGGAATAATAAGAGAGGTAAATTCCCAATTTTCAGACCCGGTCTAAGAAGTTTTAATATCCTAACTAGGACAAATCCGACTATTATAGAGGCAACAACAAAAGGCAATTTTATGGTAAATTGCTGAACAATTACGTTATCAAGACCAAGAATATAAAATGGCAAATTAATAAAAAGGGAGGCGATATTTATGGCGTTGTAAAATGCGCCAAATATCCACAAATAGTAGGGCTGAACAGAATATAAATATACCCATTTAAAGTATTGAAAATAAAAAGCATCATCATATGCATATGACGTTAGACCTGATATAACCAAATATATCAAAATTATAAGAACGAGTAATATTTTCTGATAACGTTTATTCAATCATAAAAGAATTGCTAGTAGATATTAAAACTCTTGTTTTTGTCTATGATTATGCTAGAATGCTTGTATATTAGTTCTAACGAGATGTGATCCCATGAGCTGGCAAGAAAGTTATACGAGTATGACAAGGAGGATTCATACAAGTTTGCAAAATTTCTCAGATAAAGAGAATTTCCTGAAGTACATATACCTTCTAAGAAAACCAGTGTTCTCAGATCTATAACAAGATACGGAAATACCATTTGCGAAAAAATATCGACGTTAAAGAGGAGGATTCATTTGTTTTTTGCAGGATATTGCATAAGGGTAGATACAAAAGACATATTCAGCAAGAAGTGCATCTCGCAAATTCATTATTTATATGGAAAACCGTATGATTTAAACAGATATTTCCTTTCGGCAAGGAGAAGTTTGCAGCATATGCCGGTTAGACACCAAGACAGAATCTGTCCGAAGAAATGGCTATTAGAGGGCTCATTACGATGCGTGACCCATCCATGCTTCGTTTTATCATTGTGAATGCAGCATACCTTTTCATACAATATTCAAAAATAATAAGATCAAAATAACTGAGACTTGTCAGAAGACCGTGAAGTAACAGAACTATTGTTGCCATTGCAGGGGTTATGCTTGAAAAAAAATTTGTGTTGCCGAGAAAAGGAGTGGAATTCATTGACCAGATTGATTCCCCTACGGAGAGAAAGATCGAGTCAATGAAGAAAGGACTCAAGAATAGAACAAAAGTAAAGGATTATGACAATACAATAAGACTCATAAGCGAAAGAAACAATGACTACAGAATTTTTCATGAAAGAATAAAGGTCTGATTTCAATATCATATCTGGGATTTTCAAGAATTCTTGCCAGCCTTTCTTCGTCACCCATATATCTCCTTTACCACCCCTCGAAGCCCGTTCTCCCACTTCTTCCATCTTAACCATGTATCTCTTTCCATGAATTGATTTCCACACTTTTCCAGGCACAATAAAATATGCACCCTATACATGGAGACCTTTCCATATAAACTAATTACAGATCGGAAAATACAAAGGAAATATACTGAGAGAAAAATTCCGACATTTTTAGTACCCTGAAACTATAATGAAAAACTAACTGAAACACTGGCTCAATTGAAAGAAAAAAATAGATCAGTGTAAATTCACGATCATAGTGTTCCAAATTTTGCTGGAGCAGGTCAATATTTTAAATTTTTTGAACATAATGCAATATTAATTATATGATTTTTAAGGAAGAATTATCATGCGTTTAAAGATAAAGTTTTATAGTTTACAAGTTTAAATTTTAATGACAAAAAATTTGAGAATTAATATTGAGGCTCTTATATATGATGAATCATAACTCTATGCCAGAAAAAGGTGGTAAGGGAACAAACAAAAGGAACAATTCCAGATTCAGTTCAACTGGATTTAATGATGCAATTAGGGTTGTGAATTTTGGGTTTGAGATTAGCAAAGATGCCAGTGTCAAAAGAATTCTCAATAGTATAGACGGGGAGAAATATCTGCTGGATTTCTATAAAAAATGCCTTCTAGAAGCATATGGAATTTCTCTTGTATATTTAGACATGAGTGATATATCTGACAGCTATGATGGACTTTTTCCGCGAGACAATTCAATACATCATAATGCGAGCAGGGATATTAGGGTGTTCCATAAAGGAGATATCCAATCATTGGTTGCACAGAGAAACGAGGATAGCAACAACTTACTGCGGGATCCTTACCTTCAGCACATGTTCATGCGAAAGATGAAGCTTATTACTGAAGATGGAAGATCAGGATACTCTGCTCTGCCAGGAACAGGTGAAAAAAACTATCACTCATATATCACTATAGGCTTTCAAAGATTTAGGATGAATCTTTATAAAGTGTCTGATAATTATAAGAAATATCTAAACGAAAATAGATCAGATAAATTATGGAAAACCACGTGTCCGGAACTTATGGATTTAGTTGGAGAAGCGGAACTTGGATTTTATCTACACGTTGAAAACAGAAACCTCAAGGTTGAGCACGGTAGAATTAGTTTGCCAGCCAATATGGCACTAATCTATGAACTCTCACCGAAGATTAAAACTGAATCTGATAAAGTTTTGGAATTTAGCAAAGTAAATTCGGTTAATCTCTATGTGCAACTAAACCAGGTAATAACAGTTTTGATTGAACAACTTAAAATGAAGGACTTTTCAAATTCTTTCTTCACAAAGGAGGATTCAATTAAAGAAGTTCTTTATAAATATGGAGAAGGAAAACTGGACCAGTATATTCTCTCATTGGTAAATGACTGGTTCTTTATGGATAGTGACAAAACGGCCGACAGAAATGGCAACAATTTAGAAGATAAAGAGAAATATATAGATATTTACACTTTTCTATCACTATATTCTTGGTTGATTTCGTCACTTCCAGCTCGAGTTATTCTTTCAAAAAATTTTGAATCCAAGAGAAGCCTAAATGGTAAATCATTTATCAATACTACTAGGGAAATGGCTAATATTCTCTTCTATGAATCCCTTTCAGTAAATCTCGGTCTAAGTAGGTATAGAGTAGTGCTGCAGGAACTGGATCAAATTTTTAATTTTAAGCTTAAAAACCTCTTTTCTTCAGCGAATACTACGCAAGAGATCCTCAGTTCTTTTTTAAGTCCTAGCAATGGAATAACTGAACAGGGTGAGTTTCATAATGTATTTTGTAATAATACAGACAAATACTTCAAAACTGATAGAGAAAATGCCATATATTACCAAAATAAGAGGATATGGTTTGGATCAATTGAAGAAGACATTACTGGTCAAAAAATCTATCTTCCAAGTCTGAAATATGACGCAACCTGGGCGTTGATCTTAAGTGATCTTTTAACGTCAAGTGTGCAGACGTTACTTTTGTATAATAATTTGATCGAAAGGCATGCAAAACTATCTACAGAACCAAAAGAACTGATGAAAATAACAAGAGAAGCCGTTCAAAATTCCAAATATTATTACGAAACAGGCTCTACAAGCACATGGTTCATCGATACCTATGAGGTTGCAAAGGAGGAATTCAGGGTAAACTATTATTACGACATGCTTAAAGAGAAGCTTGACTTATTCTCTGAACTTGAGATTTCGCAATACGAAAGTCAGCAGAACGTTTTAATAGTGATAGGAGGTTTCGTTGCGACTTTACTATTAACTACAACAATGTTTTTTGTTATTTTCCAGCAATCTAAAAGTTTGATCGAATCTGTTGTTTTTCTTTCGGCGTATTCAGTTGTTATTTTGGTTACATTTGTTTTAGTAGCAAAATCACAGATGATTTATTTAATTAAAAAAACATTTAAATACTTTAAGGAAAAATAAAAACTCTAGGATAGAATTTCTATCCAGATAGCCGGATCTGAAAGATTCCTAAGTATGTGAAATGTTTAAAACCCTGAGTTTCTGTCATTTTACAACTTCAACGATTGCAGAGATTATTCTTTATAACAGTCCTCTCCTTAAACCCAAAACTTCTAACATTAATCGTTATTTTATCCATGAGGTTTATAACTGGTGTTTCTGAATTTTTCAGAGGTTATTGAAATATCTATCTATTCTTTATTTTTTTTACGTGTTACAATTAAAATTTAAATTATTTATTATTGTTCAAATGAACTTAATATTTCAAAAGCAGGACAGAAATTGCAATTTCATTTTGAATAAGATAGTACTATTTCTTATGGAGAAACTATACCCAAGTTGAGAATTCTACTATTAAAATTGAAATTCGGAAAATGTAAATATTTTATCATTCAATAGAAATTATATCATCATACATTAAGTATAAAAAAAATGCTTATAGAAGAAAAAAATCTGGAATGGTGAAAGGCATAATTCTCCATGGTGGCTCAGGCACAAGATTGAGGCCGCTGACATATTCCGATGTTAAGCAACTTCTCCCGGTTGCGGGTAAGCCAATAAGCGAATACGCTTTGGAGAATCTAATAAAGATAGGGATTTCTGAGGTAAATATCGTAATCGGTTCTGTTGGGGGAGAAGATGTCAAAAAATACTATGGAGACGGAAGTAGATGGAAAATAAAAATAACATACACGTACCAGGAAAAGCCTATTGGTATTGCCCACGCAATCGGAATGTGCAGGGAATTCACAGGAGAGGATAAATTTGTGGTATACCTCGGGGATAACTTCCTGCAATACGGTATCCGCGACATGAGCAACAAATTCCTGGAAACTGGATGCGAAACCCTTCTTGCCCTCACTGAGGTTGACAACCCTTCCCAGTTCGGTATCGCAGAGGTTCAGAATGACAGAATAACAAAACTCGTAGAGAAACCAAAGGAACCAAAATCAAAACTTGCCATAACCGGGATATATTTCCTGTCAAAATCGATTTATGAATCAATCGATAAGTTACGACCATCTGCGAGGGGGGAATATGAGATCACTGAGGCACTCCAGGATCAGATCGACAACGGTGAAAAAGTGCTGTATTCAAGCGTAAAGGGATGGTTCAAGGACACGGGCACTGTTAGCGACTTTCTGGACTGCAACAGATTGGTTCTTGACAGCATGGATGAATCAACTGAAAATTCAAAAAGATTCAACGGTAGATACATGATTGGGAAGGATGTGAAGATATCAGGCAATTCAACTGTTCTTGGACCATGCTACATTGGATCAGGAACAACTGTTGAAAATTCATATATAGGGCCATACACGAGCATAGGGTCCAACTGCGTTATCAGGAACGTGGAAATAGGGAATTCCGTAATTATGGACGGAGCAATCCTGGAATTTGAAGAGAAATACCACATGAGGGAGAGCCTAGTAGGACCAAACGCAAAAATAAGGACAGACAGGAATCACTCAAAAACCATGGTTGTAATAATGGGAAGAGATTCAAGTATGGAGTTTAAATGAAATGGGTCGCTCGGTTATGATTCTCGGTGCAGGTGGTCAACTTGGAAGAGAGATCACCAAGTTATATCATGACTCAATTCCAGTGTATCATTCAAAATCAGATAATCATCTAAATTTAAATTTGATGGATTTTGAAAATCTGAAAAGGTTGATAGAAGACAGGAAGCCTGATATCCTTATCAACTGCTCCGCATATACAAATGTGGACAGATGTGAAACTCAAAAATTCGATGCATTGAACATCAATGCACTGAGCGTTAGGGAAATGTCTAGAATGTGCAACATCATCGGCACAAAGCTTGTTCATGTATCGACAGATTATGTTTTCGACGGGGATGTAGGCGATTATAAAGAGAATGACATTCCCAACCCGATAAACTATTATGGACTTACCAAGCTGCTTGGGGACTGTTATGCAGAAACATCTGAGGATTCATTGATTGTAAGAACCTCAGGCGTGTACGGCAATTCTGCAAATTTTCCAAGATTCGTGTATCAGACATTGAAATCAGGAGGTGAGGTTAATGCCCTAGTCGGATTTTACTCGCCAATACATGCGGTGAATCTGGCAACGGCCATTAAGGAACTGGTGGAAAGAAACGTAAAAGGCATTTTCAATGTGGCGGGTATGAGGACATCAAGATATACATTCGCTAAGGCATTAAAGCAGTTCTTTGAGTTGTCAGGGTCAATTAATGAAGTTAAGGAATTCAAGGGGATGATTGCCAGGCGTCCCTTTGATTCGTCCCTTAATACTGAAAAAGCAAGATCGATTGTGCCATTTGACTTTTATTCCCTTGAATCCAGCTTAAGGCAATTCGGGGAAAGCATGAAGGAAGAGGAGGGAAACTGAAAATGGGATTTGAATTAAGGCCAACAAATATTCTGGAGGTAAAATTACTCATTCCAACCAGATATAATGATGACAGAGGATATTTTCTGGAAACGTTCAAGCAATCTGAATTTGAAAGGTTTGGTATAATGAAGAAATTCAACCAGGACAACCAGTCCTTTTCATTGAAGGGTACGCTTAGGGGAATGCACTTTCAAAATCCACCATTTGCCCAGGCCAAACTTGTCAGATGCGTTCAGGGAAAGATTGTGGATGTTGCCGTCGACATAAGAAAAAATTCCCCTACATTTGGAGGATATGTCAAAGCAGAACTATCCTCGGAAAACATGAACATGCTGTGGATACCTGAAGGATTTGCGCATGGTTTTATTGCCCTGGAGAATTCAATGGTACTGTACAAGGCAACCTCTGAATACAACAGGGATTCCGAAAACGGTCTTATCTGGAGTGATCGTAGGGTAGGGATAGATTGGCCAAGGATCAATATTTCCCTCTCCGAAAAGGACAGAAAATGGCCCGGGATAGATAACGTAATGAGCGATTTTGAATATGGTGTAAACTCATGAGAATACTGGTTACAGGGGGAAGCGGTTTCATCGGATCAAATTTCGTAGTGAAGAGCATCCTGAGCAATGGCGATGAAGTTACTAACGTTGACAAAATGACATATGCCTCTAACCCATTTTACCTTAAGGAGGTCCAGGAAAGAAAGGAATACAAATTCATCAGGGATGATATAAACAATATTTCTGCACATTCTGGAGAATTGAGGGACATAGATACCATTGTGAATTTTGCAGCTGAATCCCATGTTGATAATTCCATAAAAAATGCTGAGGAGTTCATAAAATCAAATGTTATGGGAACGTTTAAGCTCCTTGAATTTGCGAGAACACACGATCTGAGGTTTCACCAAATTTCAACGGACGAGGTATACGGAACACTCCCTGACAACTCTGCTGAAAAATTTACACTAGAATCAAGATACAACCCAAAAAATCCTTATTCCGCATCTAAGGCATCGGCTGACTTCCTTGTAAGGAGCTTTCAGAACACCTATGACCTAAGGACGACCATAAGCAACTGCAGCAACAATTACGGACCACATCAGCACCGGGAGAAATTGATACCCAATTCCATCTTCTCCATATTGAACGGAAAAAAGGTTTCAGTATATGGGGATGGCAACCAGGTGAGGGATTGGATTCACGTGGAAGATCACTGTGATGCTGTTCGCACCCTTCTTGAGGGGGGAGTTATTGGACAAACATATCTCATAGGGTCCAACGGCGAAAGGTCAAATTTGGAAGTCGTAAGGGAAATACTCAAACTGATGAACAGGGGCGAGGAACTGATTGAATATGTTACCGATAGACCTGGGCACGACAGGCACTATGCAATTGACCCATCATCAATCATGTCCCTGGGATGGAGACCTCATCATGATTTTAGTTCCGGGTTGAAAGACACAGTTGAACACTATTTGAAGTATGGAAAGAAATATGGTTTCTAACTCTAAATTTGCTTCTTGAACCTTAACAACATTTTAATTAATGGGCATATTTAAAAGATTTTCCTTAGCTTGATCTAATCATTGATTGCTACAGGTCTCTACTGGAAAATAAGGATGTAAAATATTTAAATCATAATCAATAATTAAGAAAATCGATAATCTTGGGATAAGCGAGTGCAGCAAAATAAAGGAAGTAATACCTTACAAAATATCTTACCAGGTAATATTTGGAGCAGGGAAGCTGACTTGCATATTCAAATACCAGCCCTCTTTTCCTGACCACCCTATGCTTCAGCCTTGTTAGATCGGAGTACAACAAGAAATCATACCACTCATACCATGCGTATTTTTGCAATACTTTATTTCCTGAATTTCCTGCAAAATCCAAGATCATTGATCTTTGCCTGAATCCCAATGTGTTCAGGTCTCTTTCCGGATTGACCGTTTTATTAATGGGGTTGTCCATTTCATCCCTGATCCTGTATTGGGTCAGTACCTCAGTATCTATATAAATCGAAGCATCTGATTTTATCCAATCGAAAAAAAGGAAGATATCTGGAGATTTTATGCTGCTGTAAAGTAAAAGACCCGGATCGCGAAGAATGTCTCTTGAAACCGCTATGGAACTCATATTAAAGTCGGCTCCGATTTTCTTAAGTTTTACCAAAGTGCTCAATTTTCTTTTGCCTACTACATCAACCCTATTCCCGGATGATGAAAATTCCTGAAGTCTTTTCTTGAAAGTTGATTTGACGTTCATTCCAGATGCATTTATGAGATTGAACGAATTGTGATAATAAATTTTCCCGCCTGAATTCTTGAATTTTCTTAAAATGGTTCCCAATCTGTTATTAAGGTACAGATCATCATCGTCGAGAAATGTGATTATTTTACCCGTTGATTCATTCATGCCCAAAAGATACTTTTTACCCACTTCCCTTTCATTCGTTTCAATAAACTTGATCTTAGATCTAAGTTTTTCTTCCACAATATGGATTGGAAGATTGGATATGACAATAATTTCGTAGACTTCTGGTGAAACGTCTTGATTTAGGACTGACCGTATGGCATCATTGATAAATTCACTTCTTTCATATACGGTTATCAATACAGAAATCTCTTTCCTTTCCAATGCTAGCCTATTAATTCATCTTATTTAATTTGAAGTGGAACGGTAAATACTGATAAATCAACCCCTCAGCCTAGTAAATAAATTTCTACCTAATCTTCTGTTCACGAGAAAAACGGGAAATACAAGGACAGTTATCAAAAATAGAGTAAAATCTCCCCTGATCTGTTTCCTAAAAACATTTCTCCTTGAGGGATATGAAGCTCTAATCAGGTCAAGAAGGGAAGCAAAGCATAGCTGAGGATCAAGTTTATAAAAACTCAAGGTTAACTGCTCATGTGGTATAAGGAAGTTGATAAATTCCTGTAGGTCTTGAGTGATTCCCTCCAAATCCCTGAGGGAATTTAAATCATTTAAGAATGCCTTTACTCTGTTTTGCAACGGAATGAATTCGTATTTCCCCTTACCTGCATTTAACAGTTCCAATCTGGACTGAAATGGTCTAATTCGATAGAGATTTAAAACCTCCGGAACAAAACAAAACGTAAATTTCTTGTCAACAGATAGTGTGGGAATTAACGCATCCACCAAGAGTCCAACCCTGGAGAGTTCTTCCGAAATTTTAAGGGCCGAATCCCTTCTCAAGCAGATCCTACTATTATTGAAATAGAACCCAAGAAGGCTGATCATATCGAAATCATAATGTTCCTTATCCATTATGATCATCGGGGAACTATTCTGAAAATTTCTGCCCTTCTCGTATTGTTTGGTTTCAGTTTCAGTTCCCTCCAGATCAATAATACTGTATCTGTTAGTGGTCAAGTCGATATCGGGATGCTCCATGAAAATGCTGGCGATTGTGCTCAGTTTAGATGACAGGAAGAGGTCATCATCCTCCAAAAAGCAAATGATTTCATTTTTGCTTGCCATTATTCCGACATGAAACTTCAGTCCAATGGAGGTTTCATTCATATATATGTTTTTTACACCGTTCTCAGCAAGGGTCGCGTCTGTTTCTTCATCCCTGAACGCCTTGACCACAATTATCTCAGTCTCTCCCTTATGATAGTCCTGTTTTAGAACACTTTTGACTGCTCCCAGAAGATAATCCTGCCTGTCATATGCAATTATTATTACTGAGAAAGACGGATAATTGGAATTCAACTAATTTTCCAAATAAATCTTGCGCTATTAGGTTTTTGCATTGGAGTATGGAAGAAAAATAAAATTGGAAAAAGATTAAGCTGACCAATGGTTAAACAGAATTTCTCTACAAAAACATCCTAATAAGTGCACCTAAAATACATACAGTTCATTTAGCCATTAAAATCTGAACTATGCCCAATTCCTCCTGCTGGATTTGTTGTGTATTTATCGGACTGACAAAAGTCGAATAAAAATAACCAATACACTGACTATATAAGTTGTATCTATCTATTAAACTTAACCTCAGATTTACTATTATGAGAAATTTAAATACATCCTCATGATTCGCCTTCATGCAAAGTCATAAGGTTATAGTTTTAGCAATAGTTATGATGTCTGTAATGGGGTTTTCGCTTGCGATTAGTACGTCAAGTGGTTTCAACATTGCAGGAGGTTCCACAGTTTCCAGCAGCTCCACAACTCCAGTTGTGCCTCAAACTTCCCTGAACCAATCAAATCTGCAGTCATCCCCGTTACATGGAAATGTGACAAATATAAATGCAAATCTTACAGGAATGAACAGCACTTACAAGAATACTGAAAAGATAAGCTCCAATCTTTTTCCACTAAATAGAAACGTAGCCTCGGAGTACTCAATGGTTGCCACCGGCTCCTCCTTGGTTGTATCACCAAATCTGATCTCGAGTCCGGCGCCAATGGGTATAGGCGACATAGGTGTCATGACAAACAAATCTGGAGTTTTAACCGCATATAGTCTGAACACTTCATCGCTTGAAGGATCCATAACATTGAACAGTATGTCAGCACTGTATCCCCTCAATAGCGAGCCTGGAAACGTGACATTCCAGCTAAACGGGATTCTTACAAATGTGACACTGTTTGGCAATTACAATTACACATACTGGATTCAAAATGTAGCAAGATTTTCTACCACTTCCCAGACAATATGCTTTGAGAATAATATTTGGAATTTTACAGGACCAAAGTCGGTGATGACGGGTAATTCAATTAACAGTTCATCTGGTAGTTCTATCATTTCCAGTGGAGCCTACATAGGTTTTGGACCAAGTTTCCAACTTAAATACCCCTTTACACTTGATCTTACAGTGAGTTCTGGAATCCTGAACGGGCAGTCTGCAGTATGGTTCAATTACTCAATACCAACATTGAATCTCGTCGGAAACTACGACACTGTTCTTTTTAATTCTACTCTTCACGCCAAAAAGTCATTTGTTATGCCTTCCCCGGAATATTCGATCTCGGGATCTAAGGTTTTACCCAATAGCGCACTTTATGATGCAGAATTCATAATTGGAGGGCCAGGAGGAGGCAGCAATACCAATATAATGCAATTGAACGGAAGCATGAGTCTTGACTTCAAAAATAAGACCTCAAAAACAATGCAACCCGTGAAATCAGCGTACAATTTCGGTATGGATACCGGGGAATCTGCAGTTGGAGTTTCGACTTACTGGACGTCCAGCATGACTGAATTCTTAACTGCAGGTCCAAGTCTGCCTGCCCCAATGTGGGGCATTGCGTCCTCTTTCCATTCAGGACACTTAAAAATTTCAGGACAGGTTAATGTGCCCAATGCTTTCCTTTTTATGAATTTAGGTACCATCACAAATAATCTAACGTCAACCTTTGTTCCCCTGACGACTAATGGAAAATTCAGTTTTGATATATCACCAGGTAATTACTCCGCACAGGTTCTTTTCAATGGATTTGCGCCACTCTACAATGTAAATTTCAGTGGAAAATCTGGCGGGGTACGTAAGGAGACGTTGAATTTAGTGGCTAGCAGCAATTCTCTTTATTCCACTTACACACCCCTGTACCTTTTTACAAATTCCGAGTTGAAAGCGGCAAGTTCCTCAGGAAATGGCAATTCCAGCGACCCTTATTATATTTCATTTACGAACGTATTTAATACTGGAGTTTTCTTTACTGTAAATGATTATAACTTCCCGGTCTTCATGAATTTATTCATCACAAATACAACTTCAAATTTGAACGTTGAATCCTGCTGCCTATCGAGTAATAATGCAGTATTTAATGGAGTCAGCCAACTACTCTGTATTTACTTGCCTGACGTGATTTACAAAGATTCTAACGCCGGGATAAATGGTTTAGAATTATTCTCCATGCCTGAGCCATACCCGGACTCCTTGGGATTTTTCTATGCATACCTTACGGTGATGGATTCAAAGAATGTAAATGTCTTAAATCTTTGTGTATACCAATCTCCGAACTATCTTGAGGCAGTAAACTCAGTTAATTTGGTGATTCAAGATTCCGACATTTGCTTTTCAGGCGCTGCAATTTTCTGCAACAGTTCCACAATTCTGCCACACGACTGTTTCTATGATACTCAATGCCTGGTTTTCATTAAAGGTTCAATGAATTCAATTGCCACTGTTTTTGATGGATCAGGAACATCATTATTGTACATGTGTTTCACCAATGTGAATATGTATGATACTCAAATTCTATATACAAAGACATTCATCCATTCAATTGATTTACATGTTATATCCGGTCATATAGTTTATTCTCCTACAGATATCAGCAATTCAACAACCACATTCAACACAACCCAAATTTGCACTGATAGATACTTCTATCCCTTTGTTGAATCCAACTCAACAAGCACGTTTACGTGTGACAGCGTTATAAATTCCTGTGTTGTAGAGAAAAATTCAAACGAATCGTTTGTGAATTCATGTCTATACTACACAAACTTGGTTGGATATAATAACGGCACAATGTCCCTGACTGATTCCTGCGGATCAATACTTTGTGTCGTATTATTTGGCGATAGTACACTGAATATTGCTGGAATGGAAAATACCAACAACTTTTATGTCGATAGTTGTGGACCCAATACGGTAAATGTGATCAATTCTGATATTTTTGGGGGACACTTCTTACTTCAGTCCATTGACCAGTACCTCACAATTTCTCATTCCAATTTAGTTGCTGTATGCATATGCGCTTCCAATTCCCAAGTGTCAATGACAAATAGCAATTTAACATCCGTTGGCAGTCATGCTTGGAACGTGTTTCTTAACGCATCTCAGGCAATTTTTTCAAATGACAATTTCACGGCATCGCCTGGAGGTGTTCAATGTTGTCCAACTCAACCTGAAACCAACGCGATTAATATATTCAACAGTGATACTACAATTCAGAATTCTGTCTTCTATTCAAGTGAAACGGTAGTGCCAGCTGCTATCTGCATAAACAGCGGAAATAATACTATTACAAATAACAAATTTATAACCGAATATGTGGATCCGTTTACGACGCAGACTGGAGTAGGGAGTTCAATTATCACTTTTGGTGGGAATAACCAGGTATCAAATAATGAATTTATCACTTTAACTGGCGGCGCTCAAAGTGCCTATGTTAAGTTGGGAGATAGTGCTCAGCAAGCAGGAAATGTGTATCTCTACAATGTGGCATTTTCTGAAACGGGTCTCAAGGCGGGAACTGTGTGGAGCGTGTCAGTTGACGGGAAAAACTATGTATCAAACAGCAGTACAATCAATGTTCTCCTTTCAAAGGGCAACTACTCTTACACTGCAACTTCCAGCGGCTTTGGTTCCATGAGTGGAAGCGTTGACGTATCGGGTGCAGCAAGTGTACCAGTTTCATTCACCCCACTTCCCAAGTTCAGCCTTACCTTTACGGAAACAGGTCTGCCCCATCTAACGAACTGGACAGTGTCATTGGGAAATATGACTGAAACAACATCTGGAACTTCCATGACATTCTACAATCTTTCAGAAGGCTCTTACACATACACAACGGGAGTCTTTTCCAAATATTATTCACCCGTATCCGGATCCGGTACTGTCAGCCTAACAAGGAACACTACTGTATCAGTTCCTTTTTCCGGTGTGAATTATACCTTGATGTTTGCAGAAACAGGTCTTAACACCAATTCTAACTGGTCAGTTGTTATAAATGGGGAGGTATACTACAGTCATGGGAGCGATTACATCAATGTGACAATGCCAATAGGTACAACAGTCACATACGTAATCAACAACGAAACGGGGTTTGTCCAATCCCTCAAGTCCGGGGACTTCCTGGTTTCATCCAACTCGACCGTAAAAGTTCAGTTCAGCAGACCTGGAATATCGCCGGCAGTTACATACGGAGCAGTTGCAGCTTCGGTTGTGGCAGGATTTGTAGTCGGTGGGGCATTAGTTACTTTCCTTCCAAAGCTGAGGAAGAAAAAACTATCCTAATTTTTTAAATTCAAACACAAATTTTTCTTTTTTATTTGAAACGTATTAAACTCCTTACAGTCGTATATATGAAAGTGTATTTAACCAGTGAAATATAGGGAAATAATTCGATATGCTTCCATTAGGCTTTGTCTTGGTTTTCGTTCATAATTCATTCAGCAATTTTCCATTAGTTATGGTTCAGGTACTATTGGTCTGGTTAATCTTATTGCCCTGCATTTCCATATCAATTAGCGCGAGAAAGAACAGTTCCGGAAAAGATATGAAAATTGGTTCAGCCGTAAAAGTTTACGAACTCAATTCAAATAACGCCAGAATAGGTGAAAAGGCCATAAGGGTAGTTGTGAGATTAGACCAGATCGAATATGGTATGGTAAAGTTTCAGAGCCTGGTTAAAAGCGCTGATTATAACCTAAGATTAATCATCCTCTTACGGTTCAATGATAATAATCGTGAATTCTACTCTAAAATTCAAGACAAAGGTTTGGAATTCAAAGAGGTCACGTTTCAATACATAACATTACAAAATAGTAAAGAGATTCTTAAATTTCCAGAATTCAGCGGTTTTACCGTTTTATCGGAAGATTTAAATCAATTATCAGGAGATGTTATTTCGAAAATTTTAGTTGCAATTAATTCAGAGGACGATGTCTTGGTAGGCTATGCCAGAAAAGGCAAGCAAAGTATTATGGAAAAGATCGTTCTCCTTTCATCACATTTTCTCGTTCCGCAGACCAGGCAGCTGGGAAATCTTCATCCTGATCTCATTGCATATGATTCAGGAATGAAAAGCCTTGATATTTCTTTACCAATTGAAAATGAGTTCATTCTACCTGTCTTATTGCATAATCAAGTCCAAATCACGAAGTCAATCGATTTTATGGGACAAAGTGAAGGAACTGGCAATAAGACGAATTCAATCAAATCATCATTGGCAGATCTACTCTCCATACTGAAGCTGGCAAAATACAGGCCAATAAAGTTCCTTATTGTTGGAATTATCGGAGTGGTGGTGAACGAGGGCATGCTGGCACTGCTTCACACTTACAGCCATGACCTCGAAATAATTTCACTTATTTCCATAGAATTGTCCATACTTTCCAATTACCTGCTGAACGCATTCTGGACATTCAGGGACAGGAGTACCAGGGAGGGTACCCTTAACTCATTTTCTATGAAGGAACTTTTAAAATACAATCTTGTGGCGCTCGGTGGACTCATGGTGAATATTATCACACTTGTCCTCCTGACGAGTTATGGCATAGAATATCTCGAATCAAACCTTGTTGGTATTGTGCTTGGATTCATTCTGAACTACATCGGAAGTGAGAAAATTGTGTGGAAATTTAAGGGAAATTAGGTAAGGTCATTTGTCTTATCCCTGTTTTTTTTGTACCAAAACAATTTAATAGCCTTCTTAAATTTTAAGATTATGAAAGGGAAAACAATAGCCGCAGTAGTTGTGGTTGTATTGGTAGTTGCCTCTGTTGGAGGTATAGTATATGCCAATGAAAGTGGTTTGCTTGGTTCAAGTGGTAAGATGAGTATAGGGGTGGCAGATGCACCTGCAGTTTCCTCAGTATCAGGTGTTTATATTTCATTCAATAAAATTTCGCTGCACAGCAACGCCTCAGGATGGGTGAACTATTCGGTGAATAGTCAGGTAATGAACATATTGAATGTGAATGTATCAAATCCGAATTTCATAGCGAATTTATCCCTGAAGACAGGAACTTACACAACGATCAGACTTTATCTGAACAATGTGAGTGTTGTTGTACTTGGGAAATCAGTAAATTTCACTCTGAAGGCACCATTCGCATTCATAAACCATCCATTCAAAGTCAACGCAACAGGCCAACTGAACCTGGTAATTGACTTTAATCTGAACAGTGACCTCAACCTGAATTCAAACGTGTTCACACCATATGTTGGATTTACAGTGAGTTCTAAGAGTTAAAAAAATTAATTTTTCCAAATTGAAGACTTAAAACATTCCATATTTTTAAACAAAAAGTGATTTGGGATGATAATTGAAACATTTCTATTTTTTAATTGATAGCACAGGGTATTCCCCCTTATCCTGAAGAACTTGACCTGATCCCAAGGGGTAAAATTTTGTTCATTCCCTCCATTCTCACTCTCCAAATCGTTGTGTTTGGATTTGAGGTCCAGCAATTCCTGTTGATTGATTCCATTTCTCATAATCCCCGCAAACCTTTTCCTTGGTACCTCATCAATTCCATCCCTTGAAATGAACCTTATGGATGTTCTTCCGTATATTGCAAGCAATTCTCTTTCCCTGTCCCAGTAGCAGTGACTCGCGAGTTCCTGAACCATGTTTCAAATAAATTCCTTAATGTTTAAAAACAAATCCTACGCTGAATTGTAAGAAAAGGGACAAAAAGTAATAAATATGTTCCATTTCATTACATGAGATGAATCAGGCAACAAGGGCAATATTCCGGTCATGGAACTGGCCCAACAAGGATAACAACACATTTTCGTCAAAGCCAACCCCCTATTCCATATACAAGAATTATAAGATTAGCCCCACAACGGCCTATTCTGCATGGGAATCTCTCTTCGACAATGGCTTCGTAAAGGATGTACTCCTGATGCCTTCAAACCTTGTTGCTGCCAGGACTAACGGACTGATTATTGGAGCCCTCCCACAGCATGTTGAAAAATTAAAGTCCCTGATTAAAGAACTCTATTTTCTTGAATTAGTTCATTACGGGAATGTTTACAGCGCCACCGGGGTGATGGAACCGCTAATGAGAAGCGGTACCATTATCTCCATAGAACTTGTTCAACTTCCAAGAGACGTGAACAGGAAAAACATGAAGATACTGATGGAAATACTCAAGGATGATCAGCTGAATCTTACATTCAGAGATCCTGTTGTGAAGGATGTCGACTTTGACCTTGACAAGTACTGGTACCTGCTGAAGGAAATCTACTATCACAGTTTATATAAAGTTGATTTGGATGAAATAGCGGAAAGGAACAAAAAATCCCCGAAGACTGTGAGGAGGCATATGGATCAACTCCTCCAGATGGATGCCCTATTTGCATATCCCATACTTGATCAGAAGACAATCTCCGGCTTCAACCTTTTCGTCCTGAACATTGCCTTAATGCCGGGGGAAGATATCAACAAATTTTCAGAGGTCTTGTTTAGTGAATCAACGCTCACCAACAGGCGGTATCTGCTTCACAGAATTGTGGATGACGGGATGGTCATGCTTCTATATTATGAAAGGCTTTCAGAGATAGATGAGATCATGAATGAATTCAGGAAATACTTTATTTCCATGAGTTCGCTGACCAATTTCTACACTCTGGTCAATCCATGGGTAACACTTGGGATTGAATAGTTTTCGCTAGTATTTTCTATTCAATATGCTTTAGTGATATAATGACAGATGTGTGTTCAATGGATGGGAAATAAAACAAGTTCTGATTGAATTCATCACGAAATACCCGTGATTTTTCCATTTTTGTCAACATCTATATTGAGATAGGCAGGTTCCCTTGGAAGACCCGGCATTGTCATAATATTTCCGGATATTGGGACAATAAATCCTGCACCGGAATTTATTTTGATCTCCCTTATCATTATGGTATTCTTGTCATCCGTACCGGAAAATGAATACTGGCTCTTTGCCACACATATGGGAAGATCTGAAAAACCAAATTTTTCTACGACAGAAATCGTATCCAACGCACTTTTGGAATATTTGACTGTGGAACATCCGTAAACTCTCTTGCATATCTTTTCAATTTTAACCTTTGTAGGATCTTTAAAATCGTACGTGTATAGCGGCTTGATTGTCGCACATGCATTCAGCACCTTTTCTGCCAGTTGAATTGTACCGTCTCCCCCTTTTGCGAATGCTTCCGAAAGTGACCAGTTAAATTCGTACTTCTCAAACAGATCCTCACACAGCTTTATCTCGCTTTCACTATCAGAGGCAAATACATTCAGACAGACGACAGGATCATATCCAAAACTCCTTATATTTTCAACATGCTGGATCACATTCTGGAATCCAGTTGCAACAACTTCATTGCTATTTTTTCCAAGCTCTTTAATTCCTCTTATTGTAACTACAAGCACAACTGCGCTGACATCAACATTTCCTACCCGTGACACGATATTCATGAATTTCTCTGCACCAAGATCAGATCCGAAGCCCGCTTCAATCACAACATATTCCGAAAGCTGCATTGCAATCTTTGTACTCAACAGACTGGATGTCCCATGGGCAATATTGGCAAAAGGTCCAGTGTGAACTAGAGCTGGCACACCCTCAGTTGTTCTTACAAGATTGGGTTTCAGAGCGTCTACAAGTATGGCTGCCATTGCATTCTGTACATTCAAATCCTTGCAGTAAACAGGATTCATATCATAAGAGAACCCAATCAATATATTGCCAATCCTGTTTTTCATATCCTCGATGCTCAAACTTAAACCTAGGATAGCCATCAATTCGGAAGCAGGAGTAATTACAAACCTGTCCCTGTAGATAATAGAATCATTGCTCTCTGAAACTGAGAGAATAATGTTCCTGAGTGACCTGTCATTCATATCCATTGTCCTTGGAAACTGAATCCGGGAAGGATCTATTCGAAGTTTGTTTCCAAAATATATGTGATTAGAAATTGCCGTCGACAAGAGGTTGTGAGCGGAAGAAACTGCTGAAAAATCTCCGGTGAACATTAAATTGATTTTATTGGATGGCTCTATCTTTGATTT
>JAJZXP010000123.1 GCA_021806345.1 Thermoplasmata archaeon
TGCAGTGAACAATTTTTTACCCTTTATTTTGTTCAGGTTCATGTACAGATAGTCAGAACTCCACACCCTCTGCCCATGTATGTGGTAAATATCTGATCCTGTCTTACTGAGCATTTTCCAGTAATCTAACGGTGGAAACCTAAACTTTCCAATTTTACGGAGTTTAATACCATGGTATTGAATCTTTTCACCGCTTTTCATAGCCTGAAGATCTTCAATGTCAGAGAATACATGTACCTCATGTCCTATTTCAGAAAGTGCATCAACTAAGGTTTTTACCACCCTTTCAGTACCACCGGTGTGTGGATAGTAGTGATGGCTTGTGACTGAAATTTTCATTGCAGTTCACTTTTAAGTTTTTCAAGAATCTCACGGATACCATTTTCCAGAGTCATTGGATTCTTCACAGGTGAATTTCTTGCGACAAGAGTTTCTGCCTCTTCAAGGACATAGGGTCTTTCCTCAACTTCTATTTTTCTTCCACTCAACGTTTCAACAGTTTTGATAAGATCGTTCACCGAGGTGCCTTTTCCAGAACCAAGTTCATAATCACCAGGTTTAATATTACCATTCACAACTTCAAGTACTGTTCTGGATAAATCCTTCACATTAAGATAATCTCTGACATGAGAACCATCTCCAAACCTTATGGCCTTTTCTCCTGAAAGTGCAGCTTTTGAAAATAAATACACCGCTCCTTTTCTAGCATTCCCTCCATATATGTTGAATAACCTGAAAATTACTGCTCTGGTTCCATAAAGATTTCTGTAAAGGTTGATCCACTCTGTTCCGTGTTTTTTGGACATAGAGTATGCGTTTGAAGGTTCTGCTGTTGAGCCAGAAGATGGATAAAGAAATAGAGCATCAGATTTTCTTGCCATTTCTAGGCATTTCATTGTGAGGGAAAGCCCATCGACAAAATACTCATATGGATGATTAAGTGAGTTTCTTATGAGAGTTCTGGCTCCGAAGTGAAGGATAATATCAAATTTTGTTTCTTCCGGCATTCTATCTTCTATATCCACGCCAACCGGATCAAAGCCCTTGTTTCTCAGGTCTTCCATTAACTGTGAACCGATAAAACCTCTGCTGCCTGTGACAAGTATATTCATAATGCTGAAGTGAAAACAGTAAATTAAATATTTTCCATATGGTTGTTTTTAGTTTTTTCGCTCAAATCGATCATAGTTGAGAAAAATTTTTCATTGATATGCGATGAGGAATAATTCTCTATGAAAAATTTTCTTCTTTTTTCCCTGTTGTTTCTAAGTGTTGAAATCATTTCAACAGCATTCCTGATCTCTTCTGCAAGCGACTTTGGATCGCTTGAAATGAATTTTATGGCATTTTGTTTTTCAGCATCCTTGAATGATGATCTGATTACTGAGCCGGATATGATAAAACATCCTGCAGACATTGCTTCAATGACGGTATAAGGAAAAGAATCCCAAAGTGTCGGGTAAAGAAATATATCGCTCCTGCAGTAGAAATTGTGGAGTTCCTGGTCACTTACTTGACCAGGCACCCTTATTCCATTTTCATTATCTTCCTTCAGATGAACGGAACCTGATCCAATTATAAATAGAGTTGATCTATCTTGAACCTGTGCCATCTTCCAGCCGTTTAACAGAACTTCAATTCCTTTGAGTTTTTCGATTCTTCCAACGAACAGAAATTTAATATTCTGCTCCTGCAAGAATCCAGCACATTCAATTTCTGGAGATCCGTTCGGTAATTCCATCACCATGGCCCTTTTTCCCAGCTCTAATTTTAATTTGTCTCTTCCAGGATATATGTGAAAAGCTGAAATCCTTCTGTATAGTATTCCAGAAGCATACAGTTTAGACTTCATTGTATTTATTAGTCCCTGATCATGGAATTCTGTGTGTGATGACCCCATTAGAACTTTTCCTTTGAAAAGCCTCCAGTACTGGTTTTTTGTAAGATAAACAATCTCGCTGGGATCCTCCTTGAGGTATATCCTGTAGTACCATGCAGTGAATAAAAGGAAAAATGGCAAAAAAAAATTGTCGAGAACGAAGGACATTATCCTGTTTTTCCTGAAAAATCTGAACTTTGTTTCAAAAAGATTCAACTTTATGTTATTATATTTTTTTAAAAATTGAGATTCTCTCTCAAGCCTCTTCCGATCGGAAAATCCTGTGCTTATAACCGTGATATTAAATTGATGTGGCACTGAATTCAATGTGTTGATCAGCCATCTCTCAACGCCTCCACCCATTGCAGGGTCCGTGACAATATGAAATCCAAGGCGTACTGTGGGTTGAGGCATAACATGTAAATATTGCAATGTATAAAAACATAAGAGTTATAGATATATGACCATGTTTAAAGTTAATAATTCACATTACTTTATCGGTAAAGGAGTAAACATGAGAAATAAACTACAATCAATTTCACATCACTTTAGAAATTCTGCTTCTGATTTATTCAATGATGGATACAATATTCTCGCGATTCTCATTTCTTTATTTTTTGCAACAATTTTCTGTTACATTTCTATAATGCGGTATCTTTCTCTCACTGAAAATGTACTGGATCTTGGCGTAAATGCCAGTCTTCTATATAACGTTCTCAGAGGTGGACTCTTCGCCACTCCATCCAATCCCAATCCCATAGCTTTTTCCAAACTTATTTATATACCACTCGGAGTTATTTATTACTTCTATTCAAAAGAGTGGATACTTCTAATATATCAGAATATTTTCCTCTCTCTTTCCCCCATTGCGCTGTATTTCATCAGTAGGAATGCTGGTCTTACCAAAAAAATATCAATAGCAGTAGAAGTTCTGTATTTTTTATACTACCCGTTAAGTGGAGTGTACTGGTTTGATTTTCATATGATGGCCTTTTTTCCCACGCCATTTCTTTTTGGAATCCTGACATACAGAAAGAGCAACAGGATATGGATGCCGTTGCTTCTGGTTGCAGCCATATCTGATTATATGGCCCCTATTATTGTAGGTTGGTTCCTTCTTATAGAAATTGGCAAGAAGATAAGGAAGGATGATCATGATTTCAAAAATATGGCCCCAGAAATTTTCCTTATTATGATTCTGAGCGTGATCTTCCTTCTTCCATCACTGTACACAATGCATACATATTATTCAAATTACCTCAGCATCCAAAACTATGGAGGTCTTTATCTTACTCCTATTTTGAAATATGATTTTATTATAAGGGTTATTCTCCCACTTCTTTTTATCCCTCTTGCGGGCATAGAGTACCTTTCCATGATAATCCCATTTGCTGCCTTAGTATTCTTTAACAACTATGCTCCATACCAGAGCCTTATGTTTTTCCAGTATCCTGCTCTGTACGCCCCTATCGTAATGTTTTCTCTTGTTATAGGTCTCTCACGGATTGAACACACTCTTAAAAACTGCAGAACAAAGTTCCTGAAAAGATACAGCATAAGAATTATTGCAGTTTATCTTTTAGTAATAAATATTGTGCTTTTCTCTTTGTACACCCCTATAGGAATCATGTACTCTGGAAATTATGCTAAAAATGCGCTAAATCCTCAATTGACCGGCGCAGATCAGTATTATGATATTTCTGTAAAGATGATTCCAAAACCCTATGATTCTGCTATCATGACAATGATGTCTTCCATTCCTGCAGGTGCATCGATTCTTGTGGAAGGCAACCTTCCTGAATTGATGCAGAATCATGTTACATATCTTGGTATATGTAAAGGAAATCCTGCTCCACAGTACATACTAAATGATCCATACAATTATCAATTTTATGACAAACTCACAGTTTTAACCGCAGGTTATAATTTTACATTTATGGAGGCTTCAAACTATTACATGCTCAATTACCATTATGGACTGTATTCTTCATATGAAGGTGCAACCCTTTATGAACTTAATTACAGTGGACATCCAACTGCATTTGTACCATTGATATGGGAGATCAAAATGCCAAATTTCAGCAATGCTGGAAAAATAACATTTTTACCTCCCGGAAATTTCAATATCTCCATTTATGGGGTTTCCAGTGCAAACACTACACTTACGATGAATAATTTCACAATCTCACATTCATGGATATCATCAGGTGTAGAGTATTTCAATTTCTCAACCAGTGTGTATTTAAGCAATTTATCACTATATTTGAAGAATGCAACAGGATCAAGTGGTACCATATTTATTACTCAGGAGAATGCTTAGATGACAGAACAAAACATTATAGATCCAAAGAGTCTTCTTGAAAAATTAGGGTTTATGGCTTTAGGTACGGTTGTCCTTATGCTACCCAATGGACTCTATGCGTATTCCGGTTATACATCTCCAATAGCCATTCTATTGGAAATTGTATCTTATTTTGTTGGTTTTATCCTTATTGTTTATGGACTTACCAATATTCGTTCCCAGAGTACAGACGCGAGACGCATGGTTCTCTTGATGACCGCTGCAATGGCTGTAATGACAGCACTGTATGTATTCTACGGTTTTGTAGCAAAGAATGGCATAACCGATGAAATGTATATTGACATATACTCTGCAAAAAGCCTTCTTAACGGGATAAATCCATACGGGCTTAGAATTCCAATAAATTCTTTAATCTCAAATGGTGTTCCATTCTCTTTTCTTACGCCAACTATGAATGGTTCGTTTATAAATTTCCTTGGCTATCCTGCATTATCATTTCTACTCCTTATTCCCTTTATCATTTTTAATATAAATCCAGTACTTTTGCCAGTAATTTTCTCATCATTACTTTCCATTATAGTCGCGGTCAGATACATCAAAAGTTCTTTGCCCTATGCTGCACCTCTTGCAACCGCTATATCATTGATCAACCTGAACATTATCTT
>JAJZXP010000185.1 GCA_021806345.1 Thermoplasmata archaeon
CCCCGCTCTGCTATTTTCTTCAAGAAAGAGAGAAGTCAAAAATACTTTTAAAATAGAATTCCATCCATTTTAAAAACATAATTCTCAAAGTTTACTGGGTTGCATCGGAAAATAACTATCTATTTTGTGAAAGTTAAATTCGGTGATTTTGTTTTTATGAGGTTTAATCTTTCTCAGTTTCAAGTGCATTGTGGTCGATAGGAATTGAAACAGTGATAAAATCTGGACCTTGAGAAACTATACTGACTTTTGGATATCCAGGATTATTCTGAATCCACTGTAATACTGTTTCAACGTTCGCTCGAGAAAGTGCATGAACATAAAGCTGTTCTGAAATCATCGCGAACCCATACTTCTTAGATTCTTCTATTTTTCCCGCTATTTGTGAGACGAGTTTGTTTTCTGTCATATGATAATTAACGAAGACCGCCAAAAGTCCATTTCGCACTATTAGTTCAAAGATTTCATTGAATTTTTGATTCGCTTCATTTTTACTAGCTATGGATTTATGAATTGTGTCCCAAAGAGGCCTAATGAAATTTTCAAAGTATTCTGCACTACAAAGGTTTGCTATGTTCTTTCCCCTGTCACCGAATCGCTTGATGATATCTGATTTTATGCGCGATACGTTTTCTTTCAATCTGTATCGAGTTCTTAGGAAAAGAGATACTTTCAATATTTCAAAATCTTCTTTTGTAAGCTTTTCTTTAAAATAGTCTAACAAATCCTTGTCAGGATTCTCTTCCTTGTAGTAATCTAGTTCACCTGAATACTGCAGCAGATTCTCCTCAAGTAACTCGCCTTCCTCCTCATATGCCTCCTTTAATGATAGCTCTTAATTTGGCCCTCTATTTCTCGTCAAGTTTTGCGACGTTTAAGGCTATCCGTTCTCCATTCTTATCTATGCTGAAGGGATCTTTATCTTGGTTGTTTATGATTATAATGCTACCTCGTGCCTTTATTTTGACGTTAGGAGAATTACGTCTAATGGTGCTGATATCAAAATTAAAAATACTATCAATAAATAATTTAAGTTTAGAATACCACACCATATCTACTCTTTCCGGTACTTTAGCCTGAAGAGTGATACGACATTATTTTCGATGAATAATTCAGATCCCTTTTTCACGCCTCCAAATTCGTCAACGGTGAGAGGGTTTCCCTCAAACGACTTCACGACTTCATCTGTGTTCTTTTCTAGTACTTCACCGTTTTCATTAATATGCTTATCAAAGAGATCTAGAATAAACTCCCTTGAACTGTCATCGAAGGCAATTTTTGGCTTATTTTCGTACATTCTTACTCACCTATATTTACTTTCATTTCACTTCGAGTTTGCGGATATTGCGAGAGCAAATAAGTACCTTCCCATATTAATAGCTTGTGGAGCAGATAGCAAATAGCTGTACTTTTTTAGTCGAATCACACCCTAATTCGCTAAGCATCTCTCGCTTCTTTATTATAGCAAACAGATAATTAACTACTATTAAAGTTTCCTTCTCATGGGTCATTTTCCAGTTCCTATGACTTGGCATTCCCATCCCTGCGAAGCTAGTTCGACAATCTTCTATTCATCCTTATTCCAGGGTATTATGTAGAGGCGAACAGTGGTAAATCTGTTTGACGACCTCGAAGGTCAGGTCACTCATCTACCACCTCTCGGACTCCCACGCTATCACCGTCATGACAGCGTGATCCTAAAAACTTTTTTCATTGACATCTCTTGTACAAGGAATTCTTGAAAAGGAACCACCCGAGGAAATTTACCGCAAGACAGTCGATCTAAGAAAGTTCATTGATGTACTTCTCTCTGAGAACAAAGAATGAACAATTTGTGAGAATTTAACTTTCACAAAATCTATTTTTCTGCCATTAACCAATGGGAAACTGATTTTCTTAATATTGCAAAATTCAGTCTCTTCTCCTGTTGTAATGCCTTGGTTTTGAATTCCTATTTCCGTGACTAGGATATTTGCCTTTGCTTCTTCTATCCCTTTGTCCATATCCTCTTCTTCCACCATATCTTCTTCCGCTATCTCTTCTTGGTGACAGTTCTTCAGCCTGGCCTTCCATTGGCAATTTGTTGATGCTGATACCGGCTACCTTGCTTATTTTGTTCAAAAGATATTTTTCATCAGGAAGGATAATGCTCATTGCTGTTCCATCCTTTCCAAACCTGGCAGTTCTTCCTACCCTGTGTATGTAGGTTTTATCCTCTCTCGGTAAGTCATAATTTATGATATGAGTAATTGCAGGAATATCAACCCCTCTGGCTGCCACATCGGTCGCAATCAAAAATCGTTCCTTTCTTCTAAATTTCGAAATGGATTCCTCTCTCTGCTTCTGGCTCAGGTCGCCGTGGATTTGAACAGCCTGATATCCCTGTCTTCTCAAACTACTGCTCAACCAGGATGCACCCATTTTTGTATTTGAGAATATGATTGCCTTTTCAGGATTATAATCGTCTATATACCTCATAAGGAATCCTAGTTTATCGTCACTTTCAGAAACTATATAGTCGTGCTTAATTGTGTCTGGGGTTTCATCCTCCTCCTCTCCACCAATGAATACCGCTTCATCCATGAACTCTGATGCAAGGTTTTTAACATCCCTGTTAAGTGTTGCGGAGAAAAGCATCATTTTCCTATCTTCCTTCGTCTGCTCAACTATTTCGCTCACATCGTCGTAAAATCCCATATCGAGCATTAGATCCGCTTCATCAAGTACAACCCTTTTAACAAGTGAAAGTTTCAAAAATCCCCTTTCCCTCATATCTTTAATTCTTCCCGGAGTACCTATTATAAATTCAGGTTTGGCAGCAAGTTCCTTTGCTTGTTTGGAAATAGATGCTCCACCGTAAACCAGAGCACCCTTCAATCCACTGGAAAATGCCAACGATTTGAACACCTCAAATACTTGGATAGCCAACTCTCTTGTTGGAACAAGTATCAAGTTTTCCAGTTTATTGCCTGGCTGGGTCAACTGTATGAGGGGAATCAAATATGCACCAGTTTTTCCGCTTCCAGTTTTTGATTTAACAATTATGGAGTCTTCCTCCATTGCTACAGGGATAGTGGCTTCCTGTATTTCTGTTGGTTCGAAAAATTTGATTTTTTTCAATGATTCCAGCAATTCTTTCTTTAGTCCAAAATCTTTAAATTCAGTCATCTCTGCACTCTTTTAATATTCAGAATTTTTTCTGCTTTTTATACGATATCACTTCTGGTTATATTTACCTTATCAGGTGAAAAATAAACGATCTCGACTATTGTGATACTCCCTAAATTTATCCATGAATATTTAAATTTGATTTTATCTTTACTGCTTATGTCCTTCCCCAGAATTTTTAAACACGCATTGATTCACATCTTCAAACCCAAACATATTATTTTATTGATCATCATTTCATTATTTCTATTCCCTGCGTTCACTTATGACAATTCTGTTTTAAACAAAAGCACACAGGACAACTATTATTTGGGGAGCGCCTGTCCCACTTCAAGCATTTTAATCAATAACACTGAGTGTTTTCTTTTGATTGGAAGCCAACCTATCCTGCTTCCGGTAACCAGGATAGTTTTTAATATTACAACCAGTTTTATAAGCGAAAACTTATCCCGGGCAATTCCTTCCCAAATACTGGGAAAGCTCACTTTGAACTATTTCACAAGAAGTGATTCTAACGGAAGGGTTTTCATTAATCTAACCGAACTTTCACTACTGGTCGAAAAACAGTATCACACAGAATTTTTCCGTCCCTCCAATCTTAGTATTACAATCACTCAGTACACTGTTAACAGATTTAGCATCATAAATGGGACGGAGCAGCAGAAAGACTACTTTTTTAATTTTGAAAATGTAATCATACAGTCCTACGGCAAAAATTATACGGTATTTTACTACACCCTGCCTTCCTGTCAGCTGGGTTACTATGGAAACACTTTGATATTCTACGCGAAGAAAATGTCAAATCAAGGATATAATATCAGCTCATCAAATCCCAATTACAAAATTCTGGGCGAACTACGACCTCTCAATAATACAATGTACCAAAATTCAATACACAAAAACTGCCTTTTCGTGATTTCAAGGAGCACTCTTGGCGGGTCCAGTTTCCTCAGCCAATTTAACTCGGGTGGAATAAACTCAATTTTTGTAAACGGAAAAGAAGTATCAGTCAATGGATCTCAGAGGATATTCAACCTGAACAATTACCCACGATACGGCAATTTCATTTCAGGTGCATCGGTAATAGCAGTAAGTGGAATGTTTGTGCTTATTTCATTTTACTGGGTATACTCAAGCTACAGTAGACGCTATTACCTTGGATCTCCATATGGAAGAGGATCAATACTATTATCACATTTACTGGCTGGAGAACTGGTAACCGGTTTTGTTACAACTATTTCTTATGTCATCCTAGACATGTTTGCATATTTTGACCAAAGTTCATTTATGAATCTTGACTCCTATTATTTCATACTATTTACCACACTTCTCACGTTTCTATCTATCAGTTCCCTTTACATGCTGACCGCAGCCTGGAAAGGAAAAAGCAAGAAGGTGATCCTGGATGTACTTACGATAGCAGTACTCCCTCTGGTTTCCATCAGTCTGTCACTTTTAGTTTACAGCATTTATGTGAGTAAAATATCTCATTTCGGGAATATTCAGACAATGAGCATTCTATATTCTCCGCTCTCGAATCTGGTATCACTATATAACGAAATCAAGAGCTTGATACCTATTTTTTCTCCATGGGAGATGAACAAACTATTGTTGCAGTCCCCCTTTTTGGGAGTAAAAATGTATGGTGATTATGGATTACTTGGAATTAACACATTT
>JAJZXP010000429.1 GCA_021806345.1 Thermoplasmata archaeon
CATATACAAAGTCACGTCAGAATATGACCATGACTCGGAGAGGGGGATCATATGGAATGATGAGTCCATAGGTGTCAAATGGCCCATGAAGGAACCCATCCTTTCCCAGAAGGACCTGCAGTACCCCATTCTATCGCATACGAAATAACTCCACTGGACCGGCTGTCCTTGAATAAATTATTGTATCCGGGATTTGCCTGTGGGTTTGATGTTCACGCTTTTCTCCTTAAGATTTGCCCCCAATGCCAGTGTTCTAACCATAAACGCAATTAAAAATCATGCTGGAATGGACAGGATTGATCTGTTGGCGATGTGTCTTAAAGAGATTTCAATCACAGAATCTCGTTAAATTCCATAATGCAGAATTCATGCGTTTCTTCATACTAAGTATTTGTTTGCTGTCCACTTAGGATTTCAGTTGTAGTATTTCCCTTAACCGCTGAATCGTGTTTCCAAGCCGGCTCATGAGAATTTTAGACTTGACTGCCAAACAGAAGGTTTTGCTCTAGCGATAATGTACAAAATTTATAACAACCTAGGAATATGAGATCAGCAATGAAATTACTGGTTACGGGAGGACTTGGGTTTATAGGTTCCAATTTCATAAACTACTGGCTAAAACACCACCAGGATGACAAAATCACAAACATTGACAAAGAGACTTACGCGGCAAACAGGAAAAACATTCGCTACGATCTGTCTCATGACAATTACCGCTTGATTTCCGGGGACATTTGTGACAAGGATCTTGCGAATGGGCTTGTCTCCCAGGCAGATGCCGTCATTAACTTTGCAGCCGAATCACATGTGGATAACTCCATAAGCGACCCTGAACCATTTATGAGGACTAACTATTTCGGGGTTTTTTCGCTGCTTGAGGCTGCCAGAAAACATGACGTCAGGTTTCACCAGGTCTCCACTGACGAGGTCTACGGATCCCTTGAACTCAACGATGAGCGCGTTTTCAATAGTAATTCCTGCTATAACCCCCGGAATCCGTACTCCGCCTCAAAGGCCGCAGCAGACCATCTAGTCAGAGCCTATGTGAACACTTATGGCATCAGGGCAACTATCTCCAACTGTAGCAACAACTTCGGTCCAAACCAGCATCCTGAGAAGCTGATTCCTAAGACCATATTTTTAGCATCCAGGGATGAGAAAATTCCTATTTATGGAAATGGTGCTAATGTAAGAGACTGGCTCTTTGTCGAGGATCACTGCAAGGGCATCGATGCCATACTAAAAAATGGAAAAATTGGAAAGACATACCTGATTAGCGACAACAACCAGATTAGTAACAGGGAGCTTGTCCTAAAAATACTGACCATAATGAAGAAAGATCAAAGGTTGATAAAGTATATTGCCGACAGGCCTGGGCATGACCTGAGGTATGCACTGGATTCAGATGAAACGAAGAAGGAATTGGGCTGGAAAGCCGAGGCGGACTTCGATGAAAGCCTGAGAAAGACTGTGATGCATTACTCGCATTTATAAGGAACAGCCCCCGCAGTTTCTTTTAACCCTTTTATCCATTTTTCAGCGAGATAGAAGGGGAAGTGTACCGGACAAGAACTCATGACCAGTGATTTTCAATTTATTTATAGTTAATCTATTCCATATCAATAATGGCAATGCAACCTGGAATGCATAAAATTATTGGAAAACTTCATGCTTTCATGATATTCAGACGGGAAAGGGCAAAATATGACTCCTGCCCTCAAAAGATTTATGCTATTTACTTAAGTATCCCCATTAAATGAAATATCTTGTAACTGGTGGTGAAGGATTTATTGGGCGAAACCTTAGGACGGAGCTTGAAACTGCCGGGAACGAGGTTGTGACCCTGGACATCATTGGGAACCCGGAAATAAAGGGCTCCATTCTAGATTATGATTTAGTTTTCAAGTCCACAGTTAATATTGATGGCGTATTTCATCTGGCTGCGGTTACGTCCCCTCCTCAGTTTGAAAGTAATCTCGACTTGGGTTTCACCACCAATGTGAATGGCACTCTTAATGTCCTGAAAGCGTCGGCAGAAAATAACGTGGAAAAAGTCGTCTTGGCCTCCTCGTCTGCAATATATGGAAATATCAGCGTACCTGGAAAGGAGTCCATGAAGGTGCCGGGGCACGAAAATATGTATTCCACCACCAAGCTTATTGATGAATACATAGGGAAGTATTTTACCTTGAGAAATGAACTTGAAGTTGTAAGCGTGAGATTTTTTAATGCATATGGTGCAGGTGAAAACTCCAAGGGGATGTATTCCAGCGTAATATCAAAATTCCTTTCCAATATTTCCAGGAATGAGCCCCCAATTATTTTTGGCAATGGTGAGCAGAGCCGTGATTTCGTCTATGTTGAGGACATAGCGGGTGCAGCTTATCAAGCCATGAAGAAAGGGAGGCCTGGCGAATCATACAATGTTGGAACAGGTATCTCAAACACTTTCAACTTTATTCTTTCGAGCATCAATGAAGTCCTGGGGACCAATGCCAAACCTATCTATCAGAAGAATCCATTTAGGAATTACCAATATTTTACACAGGCTGATACCAAAAAAACAGAGAGAGAACTGCGCTGGAAATCAGAATTTGACTTGAGTGAGGGCATAACAAAGACTGCCCGGCTAATGGGTATGCTGAATTGATAGCACATTCATCAATCTTAAAATTTGTGAGGCTGGAATAGATGGCCCTGAATATACATACTGTGTGACTGTCAGAAATTGAGGTAAAATGTTGCCAGATGACAGGAGTTAAGAACCAAATTAGATTTTTAACCCTGCGGAGCAGGCACTGGATGACTGTTGATGCCATCCCACAAAAACCATTCTCTGGCGGACAATATAAATTAATGTGGTATGAATACGCTGCTTTCAAGCCCATTTAAGTGCAGTAGAACCTACACTAAAGGGTTAATTACCAAAAAACAACAACTGTGTTATGCATGTCAGCTGCATTATTGTCACATACAACAATGAGGAAACTATAAAATCGGCAATAAAAAGTGCATATGAAAACTTGGAAGGAACCTTAGACCAGGTCATTATTGCAGACAATAATTCATCTGACAGAACCGTGGACATTATAAAAGAGGTCTCAACAGAACATGCCAGCCTGGAGATATTGGTTAATAAAGAAAATATTGGTTACAGAAAAGCTGTAAATCAGTTAATCAAATTGGCACAAAATGAACTGATTCTGGTAATGAACCCTGACGCCGCCCTATTGAACAATTCATTTGAGAGGATCGCAGAAGATATGGACAAGGATTCAACCATCGGCTATGCGTTCACTGATGAAAATGGGTACAGAAATGTTTACCCATTTTCCGATCTGGGTATCCCTTTTCTGTTTTCCAGACCAATTATGAGGGGTTCCAATAGACACATTCAGAGTCCCACTGAAGTTGATATTCCCAATGGTGCGGTATTTATGGTCAGGAAGTCCACTTACTTGCACGTTGGAGGGTATTCTGAAGCCCTATTCATGTACAACGAAGAGGAGGAAATCTCGCATAAGTTGAAATTAAGTGGTTATAAAGTGATATTTTACCCTGTGGTGGCTTTCTCTCACAAAGGAGCACATTCAACAAAGCATGTACCCAGTGACATACTCATAAATGTGAAAATGTGCAATCTTGAAGGAAATATTGATCTATTCAGGGAATATTACGATGCAGGGTTTATCTCAAAAATATGCTGGTATTTTGCCTATATTCTGAAAGCATTCTGGATTTCCGCTGAAATTGGGGACTACAAACTCCTGATCAGAGCATTATCCGTGATAAAAGCCAGATCTATTGAAAAGAGCACCGCCAAAAAAAGGATTTTCAGGGCAGATGCAATGAATATAATTGGGGCAATAAAATTCTTTGCCTGGGCTTCACTCTTTTCCAACAGTAAGACCCGGAAAATGGGAAGGCTTCAAAACAAAGTTGTTGCCCCCATCCCAAAAAGGATTCTACTTGTGAGTTTCTATGACCCATACGGCAACAATGCTTATGGGGTGGAAAGCTACATTAGAAACCTGTCTGAATCATTAATCAGGCTTTACAATCATGAAATACACATACTTCACTGTTCCAATGACATCAGAGAAAACAAAAGCAACAACGTTCATCTGATTGGACTGGGAGTGAGGCTCCCTAACAAACTCCCCTACCGTTTCAGAGTTACAAAATTCATATACAACAGGAAGGTCAGATCATTTCTTAAGCAGTCATCAAACTTCTATGACATTATTGAGGTACATGGTGACAACGTCGGGGGCAAAATAATCTCGAAATACAATGCTGTTGGTAAAGTCTGCGGAAGTAGTTCAAAGGCTCTGTCCTCAGTAAATGCCAGGTTCGTTAAGTTGCTTCTGAGTAAACTTTTTGGAGATAGGTATGAAATGTATGGGGTCAAAAACACTAAGGCAGTTGTTACTGACGCGAATTTCGAATTAAAGGATTTTCCTGGAATATATAACCGGCGGACAATGGTAGTATTCCCGGGAATAGACACAAATTTTTATAGGCCCCTGGAAGAGGAACAGATCAGTGTGATAAGACAGAGCCTTGGGATAACACCGGACGAAAGGATAGTTCTCTTTGTTGGAGGCGACGACAAGAGAAAGGGATTGGACCTCTTACTCAATGCCCTTGAACTGTTGCCAAAAAGTTACAGGATCATCATTTTGGGAAACAGTCAATTTCAACACAATTCCGAAAGGGTAACCAGTTTAGGTTACGTTTCGGAGGAACTCAAGAGAACATACCTTCAGATATCAGATACAATGGTCTTGCCGAGCAGATATGAACCATTTGGCATGG
>JAJZXP010000347.1 GCA_021806345.1 Thermoplasmata archaeon
TTGCTGAAGATCGATTCATATATGTGGTCTTCCTCAGAAATCTTCCTTATCTCTTTGCTTTCTTTTAGCAAATTGTGCTTATCCTTGAACAGGGCCCTTATTTCATTTTCACCTATTTTTCTAACCTGCCTGTTCCATGTGGTGCCAAAGGACATGATTATGGGATCACCATATATCTTCATAAGTTCAGGCGGTATTGAAGATGAAAGTTCAACATAGTGAACATCTCCGACATTGGCGATTTTTCTGTAACTGTCCAGAATTCCATTGGCTTCTCCGAGGAAAATCAGCCTGAAACCTTCAACTTCCCTGGAATACTTCATCAGGATTTTGTTAATGGACTCTGCCTCGAACCTGTGAAACCTGAAAAATATGCTCACTTCATCGTTTTTCACAAGGACGGCGTCTACTATGGTAGAATTCAACTCCATCAATTGCTTGTGGATCTCATACACCTTTGTGTTGCTCACATTGAATATGTATGATTTATGTCCACTGCCTTCATGCTCCATGCTTGGTGCAGTGACAACGAAGAAACCACCCTCTTTTTTATGCCTGATTCTTCCCAGAGCGGCAATTTTCAACCCTGAAAGTTCTTTCAAATCCTCTTCCAGGGAAAGTCTTATCTCACATCTGTAGTCAAGAATTTTCTCAAATTCCTTTATTATCATATGAATGTAATATGAGTTCTCTCTATTAATCTTACCCTTAATATGTTATACATATTATGTTTGAAAACTGAAAATTTCATTCAGTTTCCTTACACTTTGAACGAATATATTAATAATTAAAGATGAACTCGTTTTGTTTTATTCAATTCTGGAGAATTGTTTTATAATGTGAAATAGTATATGCAGGCGAATGAGACTTGAGGATGAGGATATACTGGGCCTGATGGAACAGCACAGTGTTATTGGCAGTGATGAGTATGGAGGAACGGGAACGAATGAAGAGTTTGTACTGGTTGGGATGATTTACCAGCACCTTTCTTCCTCAGAAAATTCTGTTGCAAGGTTGAAAAGGGAAGATTTAGAAATTTTTAAATTAAGTTCCAGTTCATACATCGTTTGGATTGAGGGCAGAGATATAGACATGTTTGCTGAAGATGAAGAGGATGAATTCGAAGATGATACGTCAATTCCCGAACGGATTCCAGTAGCCATTGAGGGGCCTTTCACGGATAGTGAAATCGTGGAACTCGTCAATGGCGGGTCAATTTAAAACATAAATTTGGCGTACAATAATTTTAATAAGAGAATTGTCATTTTGAGTTACATGAAACCAGTAATGAAGAATGATAGCGCGGTAAGCGAGATCATTGGGGCAATTTTATTATTCGCCATTGCAAGCGTCCTCTTGACTTCTTTCATTTTATGGTACGTTCCCAGCACGGGAACAAACAATGATATCACGTATCAGAGTCAAACTCAGCAGTCGTTCAGTTCTCTGGATTCAAAGATCCTCTCCCCAACCCTAGTACCTGGATCGAGTGTTTCTCAGAGCGTACCTCTAGGTATAAGTGGAGTCCCTCCTTTTTCTCCCTCTCAGAGTACTAATCTTTATTATAACCACAATTTCAATGCATCAATGTCATACAAGGCCAATGTCACTTATGAAAACGCGATTCCAATTAAGAATGTAACGACGGCTGCCTTTGCCAATGCATCGGGAAGTAACATCCAGAACAATGTTTATGCTTCTTCACAATTCACTTATTCTGTCATATTTGCTGAAAATGGGCTACCACAAGGATATTATTGGTCGGTTTCACTGGGTGGGCAAGTTAAGTCAGCAGGATCGACTTCTACGGGAGTATCCTCCTATATTACTTACAGCCTGCCAAGGGGGACATATTCTTATGCTATCTCTTCTAATATAAAAGGAAGTTATTCCCCCAATCCATCATCCGGCACTGTAAAAGTTAACACCTCTGGTGAAAGCATTGGTATTACTTTCAGCAATGGTCAAATAAATGGTGTTGTAGCGGAGGCTCAGGGGCCAAATTCTCAGATAAACGACGTTAACCAGTCTAATTTTGTAGGGCTTGTAACCCAGTCAAACGTTGAAAACATTCAGTATCTGAATTATTGGCTTTACGATAATAATACTAGTGGAGTATACAATCTTTCTTCCCAAGAGTTTTTTGTATACAACTCAAATACTCCAGTAGATTATTATCATTATCTAATAGAACCAAATATTGTTTATTCTGAACAAAGGTCTCAAGGAAATGCTATAATATATTCTTCAATAGGAAATAGTACATGGGGTGGAACATGGAATGGAACACAAGGTGTGGCAACCTTTTCTCAAAGCCAGATTAATTCACAATGTTCCCAGACAGTAAATATATCATTCCCTACAGTCACCTTACAACCTGGCACCTATTTCCTGAATATATGGGAACAGGTGAAGGAAAATAAAACTAACAACAATAATAAAAATTATAACCTTGAATTTGCAACCTCTTTAAACCCTATACAAGAAGCACCAAATGGGTATGGTTATGGGCCAAATGAGTTCATTGGAACTATCACAAACCCATCTTTAAATGTTGCCGTAGGATATGCATATTATTATAAGGCTACTACAGCAGCAATCTGTAGTGGGGGTAATTTCTTTTTCTCAGGACCTACATATTTCGAAGTTCAAAAAGAAAATCTTGTAGCGAGTTCTACACCTTACTATTTCTTGATTGGATACACTCCAACCGCATCAGGAACAACTTGTTCACTTACGATCAATGAGAACAATCTCCCCGCAGGTCTGACATGGAATTTAACTTTAAACAATAAGGTATATCCATTTACGGCGACAACAAGTGGTAAAAATACGTTTACTATATCGAACTTGCCTATAGGCATATATCCTTATCAAATTTCAAGAGTGGGTAAATATTTAAGCAATCCTTCAGATGGGTTCATAAACATTGTTACAAACCCCGCCAAAGATCAATTAAATGTTTCATTCTTTGAACCTGTGGGTTCCCTTCCCAACTCTTGGGATATTACAGATTATGCGTCTCAACAAATACAAATTACCAAGGAACAGAAAATTAATTATCTTTCCTTGTATTTTTTTAACTATACAATAGGACCGGCCAGTTTTACAGGAAATTGCTTAAACGACACTGTTGATATTCAGATACTGAACGCCAACAATAGCCAACCAGTTTCTCCCGGCGCAACAGTAAATAATTTTAAGGTATATGAAACGGGTTGGACTCAGGTATTTTTCAATAATAGCAAAGGATTTATTATTAATCCAGGAAAATATCTTATTCGAATCTCAGATGTAGGAGGAAATGCGAACACTATCGGATTGGGTTTTACCACGACAGGAGGATATTCCAATTACTATCAGAGGGTTTCTACTAATTATTTGAATGGAAATCTAAATATACAAAAAAATATCACTCTCACCCCTTATTATGGAGGGAGCCCAATTAAAATAACAAACACTTCATTCCTTTTTCAGATTGGTTTCTTCAATGTTACTACTTCTTTCGTGATTAATAACATTTCACTTGTAAACACATTCAACATTGCAGGATCAATTCAGGCAACCGGAAACACGCAATTTGCTATTCAGGAAACATACGCACTTCAGGATGGTATAATAATAACTGCTGGCAAAGGAGTCACATATGTCACAGTTAATCCACTTCCAATCGCTATTTCTAACACTTCAGGATCCCTTTCTCTTAGCTCGATTGCCTATAATTTCGCCATGGCAAAATCAGTTGCCACATCCATTAGTGGATATGGCTCAACTATTGTTTCTGCCACTTTGGAAAATCAGTCACTGGCAAATTACACGGTTGGAAACAATTACCTAATAGGGACAGTATTCGCTAAAGTTCTGAATATCACTTTATACCGCTATAATTATACTATCAACTCTCAATTTTCTAAATACTGGGCCAATACGTTCTTCGTGGAACTGGTGGGAGGTAGCCAGACTCAAAACTATACGGATTTCAACGCTTTCAATCTATTCAATTTCCTGTTGAATGGGGATAAAGAAACAGTTTCTATTTCGCACCCAGTGACATTGAGTACCATAAGTCTGAAAAATGTTGGAATGGATATAAACTCTATGTAGTGTTTTAAAAATCATTTAAGGAATATGGCCATCCATTCCTTAATTTTTGGTATATTTCAAGATATTCCAGTCCCTTTTTAATCCCGAAATCCAAATCAGGACTACTTAATTTAGCAAGTTTTCTCTCAATCATTTCTTTATTTTCCAACCCCAGTCTTCCTATGGCTAAGGTTACAAAAGCAGATGGATAATTGCTGCCGGAAAAATATTTTTGAAGTGTGGCAACGGACTCTTCAAAATTATCAAGAACATATTTTCTTGCATCTGGATTCCTGACCAGGTAACTATATGCAGAAAAGGAATCCTGTTTTTTGATCTCCAGATCCCTGATCATTCTGAAGATTTCTTCATAATTCTTCAATCCCTTTACCATACACATTCCGGCTATGATCTTGACTGAATCTGAATCATCATTGGATTTAGAGAGTAAATCTTTGAAAATTTGTATATCTTTAGCATTGTGCGATTTTGCGATTGATATGGCCAGTCTTTCATCAGAATCTTTCTGGAAAAAATCATCAAAATCGCCTGAAATTTTCTCTGCAAAATCAGGGTCCATCCTTGCAAGATTTTCTTTTACTGAGTTTCTAATGACAGTTTTATTTATATCTTCACTTACTGTCTTTTCTCCAAGTTGATCTAACATCTCATGTAAAAATTTAGAGGATGTTTCACGCAAGC
>JAJZXP010000272.1 GCA_021806345.1 Thermoplasmata archaeon
TGAAAAGGCATATCACACTTTCTACAACAATGTCCAAATCAACCTGATGGGAACTATGAATGAACTTGCAGACATCATTTATGCGACAAATCTATCTGATGATAAACTTGAGGAATACGAGGAGCAACTGATACAGATGATGACGCAGAGCGAGGGTGTGTTCCTGGGTGAGGCATCTGAGAAACTGGGAATATCCCAAACCTTCCTGAGAGGGATTGTAAAGAGATCCACAATTTTACAAATAAAGGGATTCAAAATTGAGAAAGTGATTCCAGACTGACGCCCAAAATCATTATTTACAGGTATGGGCACAGGCCAGCCAGAGATAAGCGAATAACAACTCATGTTGCCTTAACTGCAAGGGCACTGGGTTGCTCAGGAATAATAATAGATGTGCCCGACCAGGGTATTGAAGAAAATATTAAAAGTGTAAACAGGAATTTTGGCACTGAATTTCAAGTTAGTTCCGGTATTGGAATTGGACAGTTCATGAATTTAATCGATGAAAGAAATTTGCTTGTTCACCTGACCATGTATGGATCACCTCTTGATGAAAGAATACAGGAAATAAGGGACAGATCGAAGACGTCTGAGAAAATGTTCGTTTTCGTTGGTGCCGAAAAGGTACCAGGAATTGCTTATTTGAGAAGTGACTTCAATGTAAGTGTGACAAATCAGCCAATAAGTGAAGTATCGGCACTGGCACTGTTCCTAGACCGATATTTCGAGGGAGAGGAACTAAAAAATGAGACTCATGGTAGAATAAGGATATCAGGAAATGCAAGAGGCAAAAGCGTGACTTTCTACCCTGACAAAAAGGATTGCATGGAACTTCTCCTGAAATATAAAGCAAATGAATGGCTTATTGAACACTCCACGGCGTCTAACCAACTGGCAATGATTATAGCCAATAAAATTGAATGCAACAGAGAGATTGTGGATGCAGGATCCCTTCTCCACGATATAGGGAGAACGGTTACAGGGGGAATACAACACGCCTACGAAGGATTCGAGATATGCAAGAAAGAAAATATTGGAACTGAAATAAGTAATTGTGTGCTAAAGCACACTGGTGCGGGCATAACTGGAGATGAAGCGAGAAAATTGGGCCTTCCAGATTTAGATTTTATGCCCAGGACAATAGAAGAGAAAATAGTTTCAACTGCAGACAATCTCATATTAGGGAATGAGAGAATATCCATTGAAGACCAACTCAGGAGATATAGGGAAAAAGGTCTCGTTGAGGCAGCAGAAAGGATGGAATTACTTTTTAAAGAAATAGAAGAAATTTCCAAGTTAGACTTGGATTCTCTTGAGATTTAGGGCGAGTTGATTCGAAAAAGTTAATTGCAAGTTTTTGATAGCCGTTTTATCAGCCGTCGTAGCTCAGTAGGTAGAGCACTCGCCTGTTAAGCGTGCGGTCGTCAGTTCGAGCCTGACCGACGGCGTAATAGTTTTTTTATATACAGATGAAATTGAGTATCGTGGGGCAAAACAATTCAACTTGGATTTTTAGCATCTGCTGTGGCGTGCTTCTGGCATCAATGCTACTGTATTCTGTAACACACTATGATAGAGTTGACAATGTGATTTTTTTCTCCATTTGGTCATTCTTCTTCATAACACTCTTAGCTTTATTTACACTTCATAATCAGAGGTCGTACAAAGGCAGTAAAAAATCATCGTAGCTTACACTATTGGAAAAGTTTAAGTGAAATTTACTATTCGCACTGATACGGGGTTGTAGCTTAGCTAGGTAGAGCGCCTGGCTCATAACCAGGTGGTCATTGGTTCAAATCCGATCAGCCCCACTTGATCTATGTTCGGATTCATTTTTTTATTCACTTTTTCACTTCCTTGAAATATTTCACCTAAACGGCTTCTCACCACCTCCGCAACGTCCCTCTGGGAAACGTGAGTGTAGATTTGGGTTGACCTAAGCGACTTGTGGCCCAGATGAATTTGAACCATGCGTATATCGACTGGTTTTGCTCCAAGAACCCCCTTTAGAAGCGATGTGGCGCACCAATGACGGGCAGAGTGCCAATGGAATTTGGGAACCCCTGCGAAAGCCCCGATCCTTTTTGCCAGGTTTCTTAAATAGTCATATGTCAGCCTTCCCTTTTGAGTCGTGAACAACGCCGTAGTGTCCGTGTTCAGCCTGTAGGTCTTCACATACTCCTCAATTTCCTTCATGAAAACTTCAGGAAGGCCGATCAGCCTCTCTGACTCTCCCTTCTCAGATCTCACACGAATGCTGTCGTCCATGACATCATTCAAATTGATTCTCACAATTTCACCAACACGCAAACCGCCCAGGAAAGCTGAACAGCACGAAGACCAAGTGTTTAGTGATATAGAGGAGCAAGAGTATTAATGACTAACACCGGAGTGTAGCTCATAAGACTGCTCCTAAAACACAAGTACGTGATATGGGACAAGAAGGACTCGTGGTGCAGTGAACCTTTGAGGGGACGGGAATATAATTGTGGTCTTGATAGAAAGAAACTCCTCTGGAAAACAATTACGCATCACTTCAAACATGCACAAAAAGAAATCTACGAACAGTTTACACTAATGGTTGAACAAAGAATTTTCACATTACAGGAGCAATTGGTTTGTGAAGTGGTACCAACACAGGCTCACCAAAACATGTCGGTAGAGTTGGAAAAAATAAAACCTATGAATAGTAGCTACCATTTACTTCAAAATCTCATTCAAATCGATTCACAAGGCTATGCTCACTGCAAATGTGATGGAAAGTACAAAAACAATCAATCTGACTAGAAACAACACGAGAACACAGTGATGCATACAACTTACTTGGAGAGTGTCATAATTACCCAATGAACTTGAATTGGCTGAACGAATTATCAAGACTCTGGAGAGCAATTTGGCATCAACACGGAACATCATTGACATATTCACACTTCGGAGGACGCGAATGTGGGTCGATTTACGATAGTGGAAGAACTATCGGAAGAAACTTCTCAAAGAAGAAGTGTTTTAAATCGTATGGGAAACACTGTTAAACTCGTCAATTTCACCGTAGGAAGCAGTTTATCAATAATTTTATGTTGACCGCAAGAAGTATGGGAACATTTTTATAGAAACAATCATGTAGATTTATAAGGAGACCCAGGAGGATTACGATGGCGAGAAGGAATAATGGAAATGGTATCGGTCGTGGAATTGTCGCAATCCTAATTTTTGGAGCAGTGTTTTGGTTGATGTATGAACATTTTGCAAATCCTTATACCCCTCCACAACAAATACTGTCCCAATACTTCGACGGTTTATGGGCTGAATTTATTGCATTTTTGATTTCTGTCGTAGGTCTGACTTTGACGGCACTACTCATTGCAGGGATAGCTTCTGGGCTGTACCTACATTCGAAGAGCAAACGAAGATGGTGAGCATTAAGATAAAATCAGATATGCGCATTTTGTATTATGAAAATAAGTGTTATACTGACGATGTAAAACACACTTGAAAAATTCATGTGACTGTAGAGTAGTAAAATTAGTCTAAAAGTATGTATTTGCAATAGACAGGTGATACTCCATTATGCCGGTTCCCTTTAAATTACTTCTAATGTGAGAATGAATGGAATTAAAAATCATGCCCTTTCTTTCCTCCAGAAATTTAGAGTTTCCCGTGTATTCATACATCCAGATCATTGACGGATATGCCAGTGATTCAACAAGGTTTCCACTGTTGTATACCCTGCCATTAGACACGATTTCATGAGGTATTCTTCCATTCTGGGTTTTACTGTAATTTTCCAATATTTTCAAGGTATTTTCATATTCGCTTAACATTCCACAGATCAATAATCCTCTTGAATTGTAGTAAGTATCTATCCCAAAGAACCATGGAAAATCAGGATACCCAGCAACTATCCCAGATCCAATATTGTCTATTTCCAGGTAAAGCCAATGAAGATTGAGAGAAGCCAATTGAAATGCATCAGCAATAGGATTTTCTCCATCTAATCTGGTTTTTTCCATCAGGCATTTTACGAAATTTGAGCCATATTCACTTATTTCCTGTCCTGAATTTCTTTCAGAAACAGAGATTTCATCACTTTTCATCACTGTGACATTAATTGTTGTTGAATTGGAAACGTTGAATGTGACTCTGTCTTTATTGAAAACAAACTTTTCATCGTTGTTGGAGGTGATGACTGCCTGGAGGTCATAATTCTTTTCCCTTATGACTATTGCCTTTCTATCAGAAGATATGCTGTAATCGACAACCCTTTCACTGAACCACACTGGAAGAATTCCAATCTCAAGAACTAATTGCACTGGCTTCATTGTTTGAAACAACTTTTCCAGAGCGATTTGAAAATACTTTCCTCCGGAAGATAAAAGACTCAGTTTGAATTCCTTAAATTTAAATGTCCCGGAAGTATAATTGGTTAACACTGACTCAGGAGCCAGATATTCCACATTATTTTTGACGGTTATCCATTTAAGAATTCTTAAAGGAGGGAACCAGAGACCATTCATTTCTCCCTTTATGTGGTTACCGAATCCCTGTGGCTTCAAATTTGAGTTTCCAATATAGTACGAGTTTTTGCCGCTCAGAATAAACGGTTTTCCATTTTGCACTTCTTCTATTGGAAATGTAATCGCCAAATTCACACCCTGTTCTTCGTTTTTGGACTGTTAAACCTCACTTTTTTTTTGGAATACATTGTGATATCGCTTATTTCGATTTTGTTGCTTTTTTTGACAGTAATGTTATAAACACTATCCCTTAAGGGAAACTTT
>JAJZXP010000442.1 GCA_021806345.1 Thermoplasmata archaeon
CATTCTTGCCAATCTGTGCCCTCCCCGAGACTTTCCCGCTGTAAATTGAATCAAGGGAATTTGCATCAGAAGAAATCTTGTCAAGTACCATACGGTTACAGTCAAGGAATTCATCCACTGTTCCGGTGTCTTTCCACCATCCCGATATTTCTGAATAACCCAGACTCATCCCCCTGTCAAGCATAACCTGGAACGCTTCGGTGATCTCAAGCTCATTCCTCCAGGATGGCGACAGCTCATCAATTATGGGAAAAACCTTAGGTGTAAGGAAATATGCTCCCGCAATGGCCAGATCAGATTTCGGATTCTTGGGTTTCTCCACTAATGAAATGATGGAGCTTTTCCCCACCTCAGCAATTCCGAATTGTGTCGGATTCTTTACTTTTGTCAATGCTAGAAGGCTGTCATACATTTTGTCCTCGAATTTCGCCTGCAGCTCTCTAAGTCCGCCCTGGAAGTAGTTATCCCCCAAAATGACAACAAAATCCTCATTACCAACAAAATCTCTTGTCATACCAATGGCATGGGCTATGCCCAGTGGCTTGCCCTGATAAGTGTACGATATCCTTATCCCCCATTTTGAACCATCACCATAATATTCCCTCACCTCTTTTTCGCCAATCTCTCCCACAATTATGTTTACTTCAGTTATCCCAATCTCAATGAGGTTTTGCAGCGCATACTCACTTACTGGCTTTCCAGCTAGGGGAAGGAGCTGCTTAACGTCTGTGTAGGTCAAAGGCCTTAGCCTGGTCCCACTACCGCCATGGAGAATAACACCCTTCATTTTACTTCATAAATGAGAAAGAGATATTTTACTTTTGATTACTGTGGTCCAGTTCATTCGTTAACTACCCGCCTATAGATCTTATCAACCTTGTCCTTCAGGTCTTCCATATCTCTAGCGATTTTTGGGATGCTCTCAGAGTAAATTCTTTCAATTTTCTCAAGGTTATCGACCTTTTTAAGGAGGTAGTCAACCCGTTCCCTCAGAGCATCTGGGCTCAGAGTTGTGAAAGCCTGGTTAAAATTCTTTTGCTCGGTGGTCAAAGCCGAAGTATCTTCCTTCTTGTATTTGTCCATGATATTTTCATCTGCAATCTCGTAATCCCTCGCAGAAACATAATGTGAAAATATATAGTCGGAAAGCTTCAGGCCCCTGGACATTGCTATGTGGCATTCTTCCTTTTCCATAGTCTTCTTGAGGCCATTGGAGTAGATTATGGAAATTCTTGACGCATTGCATTCTGGAAATTCAAAGCCCATGATTTTTTCCCTCACTCTGCCACTCAATTCAGTGAAAAGGCTAATGGGGATCTTGTTTCTAATCCCCAGGATGGACATCTCTAAGTTTTTGAGTTCACGATATCTCCGGGCAGATGATATTTCTTCCCTGAATACGTTATGATCCATCACAATTGTAAATCGCAATCTGATGAATACGCTTTTCTATATCTTCTCCTTTGGGTTTTCTCAAGAATTTTGCAAATATATGTGTGTTGTACACCAAGGACAGGAATAATCGGCGGGTATTTTTTATATAACAACAGCAAAATTATTAACTCGCCTCACTCTGACAGTGAATATTAAAGGGAACAACTTGCATTGTTCCAACTGACTGATAACAATATGGAGAATTCAAATTGGGAACCCCTGGCTGGATCAAGAATATTTATGAAACTCTGAATGAAAAGGGCCTGAGCGACTACGACATAATCAGGATAGAGTTATTGATAGCTGCCGGTTTCCTCTTTTCGGGGTCGACATCCGCCTGGAATTCCCTCGGTTATCTAGACCCATATGCCTGGTTTCTCGAATGGACCTCTGTAATTCTGGCATTCTTTGATCTAGTAGTCGCAGCAAAGACCTATAAAATGAAAAATTTATTTATCATATACCTGCTACTATCCCTTTCTGCACTATTCGCTTGCTTGTCCCTCGTTCCGGCAATAAATGCTCCGCTGCCAAAACTTGTTAACCCAAGATACTTTCTAATGTTTGGACTGCCAGCTGCTGCACTTGGTCTGGTGGTCTATGCTTTATTAAGAAAGGGATTTACCGGGAAGAATTCATCAATAGTGCTGTTGGCCACAGTGCTTATTGCAATTATGTCCGTCTCGTACCTTTTTTACACAGTGAGCTCAACGTTCCCCACAGACGAAGCTCTATTAGACATGTATGGAGCCCATCTTTTCCTGGTTGGCTACAACCCCTATAATCCAGCTCTTATGTCAGGTGCATTCACGTATTATCATTTCCCCCTTAATTACCTCGCCCCTATCACTCCCTTAACTACCGGCGGGATAGTTAATTCCCTTACATATCCCACATTGTCATTTCTATACTTTGCACCCGCTGTTGTCTACGGCATTCCTCCTGCCTTGATGGTTTTACCACTTTATGCTTTGCCTATTCTGCTCGTGTGGAGTAGAGGCTATAAGGAAAAAAAGTGGCTTCAATCTTCCCTGATCATTCTTCCTTTTCTATCAATAATTGTTTACACTTACCAAGGAGGATCTGCAGATACAGACGTCCTTTGGGCACTCTTTGTTATGTGCTCTTATTGCGTATTGCCGAAAGTGAAGTTGTCTGGTGTCCTTTATGGCCTCTCGCTTTCAGTAAAGCAGATACCTGTCCTCATAGCCCCATTTCTTGTCTATTTCATATTGAAGGAATACGGTTGGAAAAATGCCTTAAGTTTTGGTGTAATGGCAATACTAGCATTTCTTGTGCTGAATGGTTACTTCCTGTTGCTGAATCCGGGTTACTTTGTACATTCCATGTTGATGAATGAATTCTCCCCTTTGATTGGAATTGGTTATGGTTTTACGCAGCTTTCCTTCCTGGGAATAATTCCAGTAGGTAAGACATTTTTCACAGGCTTTATGCTTACCCTGATGGTTGTTTTCATTGTGTTATATATTGCCTTCTACCGAAAGATTAAATTTACATTCTATGCGTTTCCTGTAATTCTGTTTCTCTTCAACTACAGACTTTTTGTTCAATATCTTTATTACTGGCTAATTTTGATATTAATTCCGGTTCTTGATTTGATTCTAATAAAGGAAAAGAATCCGGTCTCTGAAGAGTTTGCGGTGGAGGAAAAGATTATACCTCCTTTTTCGAAATTCAAGAAAGAGAAATGGGCCGTCCTGGCCATTGTATTAATTCTGGTGGGCGGCGGTACGATGGCTTTTCACTTCGGTGTGCAGAATCAAAATAAATCTTTCATTATTGAAAATGTGAAAGTAATAAGTTACAATAATTCGGGCTACATTAATTCTCTAAACGTTTCCATTGAATTCATCAGCAAGCAATCTTCCACCTCCCCAGTTTATTTTAGAATAATTCAGCCAGGAACCGTAATAAATGGAAACATGTATCTATGGTTGCCAGCAAACAACTTGACACTGCATAGTGGATCCAATACCTGGGTAAAAGTTATTCCAGAATATCCTCAATTTGCACTTAACCCAAATAAAGGCTTCAGGATAGTGGCATACTACGGTTCAGCCCAGGGAAGTTTTTACAAAGACTAATGCCAAATTATCTTGCCCTGTAATTCCATCTTAGTTCCTGCATTCTGAGGGAGACTTGTAGAGATATTTGAAAGTACCTTATTTATTGAGTTGCATATATCTATGAAATGGTCAAGGTTGATCTCAGAAGCTTTTTCAATGTAAATGGGGAAAATTATACCCGGGTTATTTTACTCACAATCTCCGGAATACTTTTTTCAGCGGCACCTGCTGTCTGGATATCTTTGGGTTACCTTGACCCATTGGCCTGGTTTCTCGAATGGTCAGACATTATTTTAGCAATCAGTCTAATGGTTGCCTCACTTAAGATTCAAGAAAGAATTGAACCGATAAAACTCTTGATAATAGCGGTCATCTCATTTGCAATTGCGCTGATTTCATTCTACGAATCCACATACTACCCCACATTCATTCTCTTAGTTATTCCTGTAATAGTTTCAGGTCTATTCCTGTCCATATTGAAAGGCAATGCAAAATTCTCCTCTCTTTCTTTTTTCGTGATAGTGGTTGCCACTTTATCTATTATGTCATACCTTTACCTTTCAGTATCACCTGCGATACCAACTGATGAAACATTGCTGACTTTATATGCAGCCCATGTCTTCATACGTGGTTTGAATCCATACTCTCCTGGAGTCATGAACAATGCCTTTGCATTTTACAATTTCCCAGTGTATCTTGGGACCCCTTTTACCACAGGAGGCTATGTTCATTCCATAACCTATCCTGCATTATCCTTCATCATTCAAATTCCCAGCGTAGTTTTCAACTTCCCCACCTCATATATTATGCTGCCTTTTCTGGTGCTTCCTGCATTTTTGATATGGCTCAAAGCGTGGTCGGCAAAAAAATGGAGTGAGTCAATCTTTGTCCTTTTTCCTCTTTTAGGTCTCCTTATTTATTCTTCACAAGCTTCAAACGCCGATCTGAATCCTGTATGGCTCTCATTGTTGATGATATCATATTTTGTCTTGCCTAAAACCAAGTTGTCAGGAGTTTTTTTGGGGTTGTCTGTCGCAGTAAAACAACTCCCCATTTTTTCCATTCCATTTTATTTTTACTTTATTTACAGGGAATATGGATTTAGAAGGGCAATTTTATGGATTTTGATTGCCTTTACAACGTTCCTTGCTATTAATGGGTATTTTATGCTCGAGAACTTTTCGGGTTTCTTATCTTCAATTATCCAGGACGAAATTAGTCCAATGATTGG
>JAJZXP010000383.1 GCA_021806345.1 Thermoplasmata archaeon
AAACCTATGTTTAAAAGGAAAGGAAGACTTGTTGTCCTTGTTCTGCTGATCGTGAGTCTTTTTCTCTTTTCTGGCATTTTGAATGTCAGTTATTCAAACCAGCACGGAAAAAATAGCACGGCTGCAACTCTGGCTTCCCAAACTCCTGGAGGAGTTAACAGCTTAAGTCATAACCGCAGTTCCCAAACAGTAAATCTGAAAGAAGCATACACAAAGGAGCCCGCCCCAATGGGTATAGTGGATTATGGTGTAGGCCCCAATTGTGTTCCATATACATATAACAGCACATCATTTACGGGTGAAATTAACATCAGTTCCTTAAACACTTACTCCAATTCAAGCCATATAAAATCCTGCAGGAATTCCATGTCATTCCAGATGAATTTAAATCTTAAATTTAACGATGCCGGAGCAACCTATGTTTACTGGGCTCAGGACGTAATAATTCTAAATTCCTCCTCGAAGCAATTATGCTATCTTGATAATATATGGAACATCAGCAATAACAAAAAATCTATGGAGAAATATACCGTCCAGGGAAATGGACAGTTAGGAAACGCATCAGGACTTTATTATTATTTTTACTGTGCTCCGAATCCAGTATCCGGTCCTATAACTCTAACATATCCACAAACTTTGTACTTGAGAATAAACACCACTGTGATAAACGGAAGGCCTGAGTTGGTTTTCATGTATCAGTATGGGGGCAAGTGGATTGCTTATGATCATGTAAAATTCATATTTGCAAAGAACCTTCAATCAAGTCCAGTGTTCTGTGTTAACGGTTCCACATATGAGCCTGACGGATACAGTTTCTACGATGCAGAATTGATAATGGGCGGACCGGGAAATGGGTCATACACCTATAACAGAGAGTCTAAACTCACCCTTTCCTTAGAATACTGGAATGGAAACAATTATGAAATGATAAGCAACGCTTACAACTATGGTTCAGACACTGCAGAAGGTATCAGCAACACATCCGCAACAATGAACTACAATAAGAATTCCGGATCAGTCTGTTCAAACGTTACTTCCGGTTCGGGAACGCTTGGACTCCTGTATGGGAGCAACCAGCTAGGAACAATGAAATATTATACAAACCTGAATTCAGGATACATTGAGATTGGAAGCACATACTACCATTTTACAAATGGAACTGCAACCTTTACACTGTTTCCGGGACAATATATGGTAACCCTTCTTTCGGCACAAAAGAGCTTCATATCAAGGGGCTTGGTTATAATTCACGCTGGTGAAACATCATCTCTTATCTCTCATGGTTATTACACGACAACGATGATGGAAAGCGGTCTTCTTGCAGGTAAATATTGGAATATTCACATCACAAACAGCACAGGATATTCCTGTTACTTTTCATCCAACTCATCATCACAAACAGTATACCTTAAGAACGGGTCTTATGTTTACAGGATTACATCACCTTTCAATGTTTATAGGATCATAAACGGCAACTTCACGTTGACTGGAAACAACGTTACAATCCAGATGGCATTTATTGAAATGAAATACAACCTGACCATTCACGAAAACGGAATGTCCGGGAATTTCAAATGGGGCGTAAGCGTCAATGGAACAAAAAGCTATACAAATCTAAGTTATCTTAATATCGGGCTTACAAACGGGACATTTCTTGTAAAAATACTCGCGGTTGGAAGTTATGCTGTCAACGGAACCTCAACCTATAACGTATCAATCAATGGGGCGACACAGAATCTTTCAGTCAATTTTACAAAGTTAAGTCTCAACCCCATAAACAACGTCAATCTGATCTTTGTAATTATAGCGGTTATAATTGTTGTTGCGGCAATATTAATTTATAAAAAGAAATGAGGAGTTAGTTTATCCAATTACTACTTCTCCTTCCATCCAGCCTGGAGTACTCATTGCTCCCCCCCACCCACTTGATCCGTATCCACAGTTTACATAACAGTGCCAGTCGAAAACTCCGGAAGCAGGCGTGTGGAACATTGCAACTACAATTGATTGTGACGGAATCAGGATGTTTACTACATTAGGTATTGTGAATGAATGTGACAGTTCAGACGGTGGAATTGAGTTAACCCATTTTCCTGTCTGTCCTGATGACGCATTGACATTTGTGTCATTTATCACGTATTCTGTGTTGTTCAGTGTTCCGGTGACCTTTGAATATTGCGAAGGAACGGTTCCTGGGCCACTATCATAATTCAGGATTGTCATTCTAATCAATGAGTTTCCTGGCAGATAAATCTGAGCAGATGACATTAATTTCCCATTTTCAAGGACAAAGAATGCTGGTTGGTTGTGTTGCACGCTTGACATATAACTCTGGTTGGTAATTACTAGCGTGATATTGTACTCGTTACTGGAGGTTGAAGCAGAAGGCGATTCGTGTGAAAGTGAACCCTCCATATACATACCAACTCCGAATACTAGTACCACAGCAATTATCCCCACATAGAACATGCTTTCTATGTTTTTCATTTTTTTCACCTAACTTGGGATTCCCAGAACATATTTTATTTAGAAACCTGATATATGAGGTTAAGTTTCCCTGCTCAATTTCTACTTATTATTTCATTTGATTATAAATTTCTTTTACGGCGTGAATTATTGCTTCATCACTGCTCAATTTATTTTTATAACCATATTTCCTGATCTTGTCGGTTGAAAGTTGGGCGATCTTCACGTCACCTTTCCATCCCCTACCATCAATCCCCCCTGTATATCTGAATTCCGTCCCCTTCAATCCCATGGTATCGATTACAACTTCGGCAATTTTTGTCACACTGGTTCTCTGTTCATTTCCAAGATTCACGATGTCCCCATCTTTTGCAATGCTATGCACGTGAAGCATAGCGTCAATACAGTCATCCACATGAATATATGACTTTTGTTGCGTTCCATCACCCAGTATTTCTAAAAATTCCGGATTTCTCTTCAGTTTTATGACGAAATCGTGTATAACGCCGTGTGTTGAATTTCTTCCAACAACATTCGCGAATCTGAAAATCAGTGGCCTAATGCCGTAATAGTGATAGTATGACCAGATGTATCCCTCATTGGCCAGTTTTGAAGCCCCGTAAAGTGAGATAGGCATATCTGGGCCGTAGTTCTCTGGGGTTGGTATCACTGAGGCTTCCCCGTAAACCGTGGATGATGAGGAAAAAATAAGATCCTTACAGTCGATCTTTCTCATAAATTCCAGTATATTGTGCGTTCCAATCACATTTATCTGCATATCAGTTTCCGTATCCTCGCTTCCAGATCTTACATCAGAATTCGCAGCAAGATGAACAACTAAATCGTAATCCTTATCCATCTTGGAAAAGAAGTCCCTTTTTCTAATGTCTCCCCTTACAATTCTTAAATTTTCCTTAGTTTCAGGCAATTTTACATTTCTCTGGATGCCTCCTGAAAAATCATCCAGGACAGTAATCTGATTTGTATCCATAAGGAGATTAGCCATGTTTGAGCCGATGAATCCTGCTCCACCTGTGATGAGTATTTTCTTTCCAGAGATCATAGGGTGGGATAGCAAGTTGACTAAAATATTTGCTATTTCCAGATCACAATTTCCTAGACGCTACTCTGATCAATCTTCTCTATAACTGCCCTGCTGCTCTGAATTCTACTCATTCCCATGGTGTCCTCAATAATCAGTGTGAATGGAAATATTTCCCATCTTGCAATTCTTTCCATCTTCCCCTTTGCTTTCTTTTCCTCTTTTTTGGTGCCTTCAAAATCAACCATCGCACTGTACATCCTTTCCAGAGTCCTGCTTAATATGCCTTCAATTGTTGTTACTTCACCTGTGGATATCTCACCGGGAGATATCTCGGCATCTATCTCCGGCACGATGATCCTGGCTTCCGGAGACCTGTAGATAACAGTCCTCAGGTCGTCCATATTTCTGACCAGTATACTCTCTCTTACTGGTTCCCCCTTCTCCATTTGGGTAATTTCATTTTTCTTATACAGGCATTTTTTGCAAAAATATGTCTGAATCAATATGTTTTTTTCAAACGCGATGTCTGTCATGTGCTGTATGTAATACAAATATTCCTCACAGTTTGGGCATTTAACCTGAGTTAATTCTTCCCTTGGTGCCTCAAATTCTGCTGCCATAAAAATCAAACCAATTCTTCAGTTCACCGCTCACAAATTTCTTCGCATTTTTTAATCCAGACAGATCACTGCTTCCTGTGAGCATCATCGCGATTTTTAATTCTCTCACTATGGATCCCAAAACTTTTTCGACATCTTCTCCAGAAGTGTCAGCTCCCTTAAGCAGTGTCCTTGCAAATCCTCCGGCCATACCCCCCATGGACAGTGCCCTTGCCAGGTCCAGTCCGTTTCGTAATCCACCACTTCCTATGGATGGCAATCTCCCATCAATCAATTTGAGAGTTACAGGAGACGGGACACCCCAATTCCAGAATGTCTTCCCAGCCTCAGCCTTGTCCCCAATGCCCTGTTTTTCTGCCCTGTAGTATTCGATGGCTGCAAAAGTCGTTCCTCCCAGACCACCCACATCTATTGCCTTCACTCCAGAATCTATGAGTAAATCTATATCCTCAGATGAGAAGCCCGCTCCCGTTTCCTTTGCTATTACAGGGTAACTTTTCGCAATTTCCGCCACCCTTTTAATCACACCTTTCGCATTCCTGTCCCCTTCAGGCTGAATCATTTCTTGCAGGAAGTTAAAGTGAATTATGAGGAATTTTGCATCTACCAGATCC
>JAJZXP010000013.1 GCA_021806345.1 Thermoplasmata archaeon
AAACTCAGCCGGAAATGTCTTGGGCAAAGAACGTATATTGGATGTATTCTATCCTAGTGGATTATCCGTCTGGCAAGGGTAGAGACAGAGTGATAAATACCTTGGAAGAGGCAAATGTGGAAACTCGGCCATTCTTTTATCCCGTGAACATCATGCCCCCTTATACCAGTTACGGAAATGAGGGTGAGTTAAAGATATCTTGCAATCTCTCCAGATCCGGTTTGAATCTGCCGAGTGGAACGAAAATAATGCATAAAGACATTGACATGATTTGTGATTTGATTGGTGAAAGTCTAGAATAAACGCCCGCAATTGTGTTACTTCAGGGAAGCAATGAACTCTGCTGCATTCTTTATGGCTGTTTCTACCATTATGCTCATGTCGATATCTTCTTCTTGAGGCAAAAATCCCTTCAGGAAATTTTCTATCTCCTCCTCGAATTTTTCCTTGGGGCATAGAATTATGGAATTATTACCATGTGCCTCCTCCCGAAATTCTGGAAAATCAATACATATTACACGCCTTTTAAACAACTTGGCCATTTCTAGTATTCCAGACTGTCCACCTGGTACATTATATGGCATCAATATTAAATCAGAAGAAATGAATAAATCAAACAGGTCCGATTCCTGCACATAACCTTTTCGTTCAGAAATTACATCTGAATACTTTGCTAGTAACTTTTTATATTCTTCGTAATATCCGGGGAAATGTGTGTTTATCCCACCGCTGATCGTCAATGAAAAATGATATCCTACATTCTGCAGAGACCTGAGTGAGCTCAATGCGAGTCCAAGGTTTTTTTGTGGCCCCCAATACCCATGGAGAAGAATTATTGGTACTTTATTAACTATTCTTTTCTTAAATATAGGTAGCTGCATCAGATTATTTAAATAAAGTGTTGCAACACCATCTATGTAGTCACTTTTTACTACTCCACAAACCAATGCATTTTTTATCTTTTTTAATAGGTCAAGATAGTATTCCAGCTGAGCGTAAACACAAACCCGTTTATATAACCACGATTCTAGCATTCTCACAATTCTTTTTTTTATTTTGTCAAGCGATGAGTTATACCCAAGATTTTCAGAGTCATTGGTAAAGACAGAACCCTGACTTATAAGGACAGTCTTCCGTTTTAAGATTTTCAATGAAATGTATGGAAGAAAGAAGCCCATGAGATTTGACAGATTTCTTCTTCCAAATGCAGTTGGACCAAAATTGAAGATTACGTAATCGAATTTTTTACCCTTTATGGCCTTAATTATTCCATACATCGAAAGCGTTCTTTCTGGATTATAGCAAGGAACCAGATTTATCTTTTGGGGCATTTTAATTTCCCGATGATTTTCATTTCCAAATGGGCATATAATATCTATCTGCTCAACGTATGGCACTTGAGATAAAAGCAATGCAAAGCTTGTCCCCCATTGGTCATACACTTTTCCATGACCTATTACATTGGCAACAAAAGCTATGTTTATCTTCCTAACGTTATGATTGGATTTATCATTTACATTATTCAACATTGTTACCCACCAGAAGCGAAAATATTCTTCGCAATGCATAGTGTTTAAAAGGTATACTTTCCATTATAAATGTCGCAATTTCATTAGATAAGGGCTTCGTAATTCTTATCATGGCGTAGTACAAAACTGAGCCCACTAATATAGGAACCAAAACGGAAATCAATGTACCGTGCAGGAAAGGAAGGAGGAAAGTTATTGCAAAATACATCACAATAGCGGATACCCATATTTTCACTTCCGAAAGTATTCTGAACCTTGCAATTTTAAGTTTAAATGCTGCGAACGTTACTATGATGAAACTTACCGGATAAACTGAAGAATTTGCTATAGCTGCTCCTACTATTCCTAAATATGGTATTAGTAGAAAAGATAGTAGAATGTTTGAGACTAATGCACATAGAGTAGAGACCATAAAAACTTTGGTAAACCGAACTGAAGATACCGCGCTGTTTATTACTATACGAGGTATGAAAATTGAAGAAACTAATAGTATGATGGTGAGAGGTAAGCTTGCACTGGTGTAGGAATCACCCACTATCAGTATAAGGAACGGTTTGGCAATTGCAGCCAGACCAATTGCAGCTGGAATATAAATAAATGATATCAACACCACCATGAATCCAACATACTTTCTTAGGGATGTAAAATCCCTCTTAGAATAAAAGGCTGAAAACTTAGGTAGAAGCATTGTGCTGAATGGGGAAGCCAGTACTGAAACAGCATTGGTTGCGGTCAGTGCATAAATGTAAATACCAAGATTAGAAAGATTGGTTAGGTAGGCAAGGATAAACCTGTCGACAAATGTTGAACTCAGAGAGACGAGGGATGAAATAAAGAGGGGAAACGAATAAATAAATAAACTACGCATTAAATTATCTTGTTTCATGTATTCATTGGATATTTTTCTTGTTAATTGATACAGAAAAGTTATTGATATTACTGCTGCAATTGCAGACCCAATAATCCATCCATAAATTACGGAGTAAATTGTTTGTTTGAAAAGCAAAAAGAGAATAGGGAAGCCATATATACACGCAAATCCTATAATCGTAAGAATAGAACTCTGAACAAATTTCTGGGCTCCACTGATCACTGAAGGTATCAACATGAAATAAAGTTCAAGTGATGCGTAGACCCCAAGAAGTTTTACTACCGGTTCGAAAATAATTGAATGAAAGAAAATAATCGAAATCGGTCCTGAAAAGATCCATCCAGAAGCAAAAACGATTATAGAGAGAATAACTATCAATAAAAGTGATATCCTTATAATATATCTTGCACCTGAAAAATCGGATTTTCCAATATAATACGATATATAATGTTGAAAGCCGTAATCAATACCTAGGGAAAATATTACTGTCAAGAAAGAAACTATTGCCCCGGAGAGGGCTATGATTCCGATAGACGCCACAGGCAAAAATCTTGCAATAAGTATATAGAAAAGAGACCCACCCAACAGAAAAGAGAAATTACCAGCATATATGTATAAAGAAGATCTTACATTATTGTCTGGATTTAAAGTAACCAATGGAGTGTGATTATTTTGATGTTAATTAATATTTTTGGAATTCCAGTTGATCAGCTATTTTCATTTAAATTTCACAGAACTCGAGAATGTACTTTGCGGCAACATCGGAACTTTTCGGACAAACCATAGAAACACCACAGAACGAGATGACACCATTCTTTCCAAGAAGTCCTTATGACGAGGAGATCAATCATCCCTCAAATCTATTCAAGTCTCTACCCAAAAGAAAGATAGTCGAGGAGTATCTTGCGAAATATTATTCTGTAAGGAAATAGGCGGAATGCATCTCAGTGCGGTATTTCAACTCTTATGGCATAGGGGAGAACAGCAAGGCACAGTATGACAATGTTGTATGGAGATTTATCACAGATCTGCTGAATGGCAAACCAAAGTAACATTTGGAAATGGAGAGCAGAGCAGGGACTTCATCTATGTGGAGGATGCAACAAGGACACCTCTGCTGGCTATGGAGAGAGGAAAACCCGGAGAATCAAACAGTATAGGAACAGGAACAACAACAAATTTCAACGACATATACAGAATTGTTGCAGAGGAGATGCTCTCAGAAGTTCATGCGGATCACATACCCAACCCACTGAAGAATTACTGGTATTTAACGCAGGCAGACATTTCAAAAGCAAGGAGAAAACTGGGATTTGGGCCAGAATTCGACCTCAGAATCAGAATACGAAGGATGATTGCTGGAACTAAATCCATCTGAATTTTTTATAATAAAGGCTTATTAATTTTTTTGGAATAAGATTTTTAAAGGGGGAATTTCTTATTCTGAAAAAGAGAGTCGATAGAAATCCACCCAAAATCATCGACGAGACCTTGAATTTGCTGCCATCGATGTGCTTGTACCTTACAGGTACCTCTAGCACGCTAATTCCCAATTTTTTAACATAAAAGAATAGTGGAGAATAAAAGAATCCGTTTGTAATAGTGAGTCTGTTAAAAAGTTGTATAGCAAGACTCTTCTCGATGATTTTATAGCCACATTGAGTATCGTTAATATCCAAACCCAAAAGGAACTTCGCATAAAGGTTATATCCTCTGCTTACTAATCTCCTTAACAACGGAATTCTATTCTCTTTTCTTTTATATCTATCAAAATTGATAAATTTATACTCATCGGTCCAATTTAACTGCGAAACAATTGAACCAAAAGGAATTGCGTTATCGGCATCCATTAGGATGATGAATTCACCGGAAGCAATATTTACTGCCCTTTTTATTGCACCACCTTTTCCATTTCTCCCACTGTTCTTGATGTAGTAGAGAAATGGAAAATCGGTCTTCATAGATTCAACCACAAGATCTGTGGAATCATTTCCATCAATTGATATGATAACATTCCATGGTAGTTCGTTTGATTGTATATAATTGCAGATTTCCTCCAGCACAGGCCGAATTCTTCTTTCTTCGTTATAGGCGGGAATCACGATAGATATGGTTTTATTTTCACTTAATGTAAGAGGAATCTGTGAATAGCTTTGCACTGCAAAGAGGAGGTAAAGGAAGTATTTATTACTTGGCATTGATAGTAAGAGGTCAGTCACGTGAAGTTATCCCGGCTTAGCCCTGAACGGAAGTTTCCCCTTCTTTCTGCACGATTCGAGAACACTGTAAACCCTTGTGAAGTCCCTTGCTCCTCTGACTGATCGTGATCCACCAGATATTTTCC
>JAJZXP010000019.1 GCA_021806345.1 Thermoplasmata archaeon
GGAAATCTATGTCAAAATTCTTGAAGAAATTCGCTTCCTCGCTGTCGAAGTCGTATATTCTTGCTATAATTTCATCTATCTCCAGTATTCTCTCATAGGACTTCTTTGGAATAATCTCTCTGATTTTCATGGCATAACCACCTTTCCTGATATTGGGTTTGATGTTACTGTTGAGTTCATACCCATCCATAAGCTCTATACATTTCTTGTTCAGTGATTCCAGCAGTCCGCTGTCAATTTTTTCTGGATTGAAAGGCAGCGATAAAATGTGATCCGATAATAGATGCCTTCCATCTGACCATATGACAAACCACCAATAAAACAGTGAACTGTTAAGAACGGCTGCTACAGCTGCAGCTATATTCGGATCGAATTCAATAGACTTGTACTGGTCAGTGATTTTTGTTTCATATGGGCTTCCAATCAACTTGATTTCCCCAGACCTGTCATCCCTAGTATATTCCCTGTAATATTCAGCCTTGGGGACATATTTGTCATAGTGTGAGTGTACCCAGTATTGTGGAGCATTGTGATACCACACCTTTGTCCCCTCTCCTTTCAGGAAATCTCTAAGTGTCTTTCCTTCAGCCTGTTCTTTCATTTTTTCCAGTATGTGAAGTTCGTACTCCGTTCCGATTTTTGGTATTATTGCTCTCCTGTCAGGTATTCCGTACTTCACAGTTTTCAGGTCATCAAACAATTCCGGTCTGTTCTTTGAATACCATCTGTGATATCTGCTTGTTGTTACTTCGTTAACACCATTCCCCTTTTCCGCTATCACTATTGTGGACCTGCAATGTTCAATCCCGGAAAAAATCTTACCGGGACGATCATCAAAATTATAATATTCCACACTCTGAGAAGAAGACATTATGACTTCTCTAACAGGTGCCATCCGATCGGTAGATACCAGAGATACTGGAACTATAAAACCCAGTATGCCATCCCTTTTCAAAAGATTCAATGATCTCTCTATGAAGTATGCGTGGGTATTTCCGCAGTCCTTTGTTTTATAAATGAGTGGAGCGTGGCCCTTATTGGATGCCGCCTTTCTTTCAGCCTTTAGTACCAGTAGATCCATCTTTGATATATTCAGGGCATTGTCCTCAACATATGGCGGATTTCCCAGCACAACGTCAAAACCATTCTTTTTTGTTATTTCAGAAAAATCTATATCCCAATGAAGAGGATCAGATAAGGCGAGTTTTGGAATCAAGTCCTGGATTTGGCATCTGATGTTTGGGGAACATGAAGCCAGGTAGGTTGTGTAAGCCTGACCAAGGACATCGTAAACATTGTTTCTAACCCTTTTCATTATGTGCCTTACAGCTAGTGCACGTTTCCCGGAAAGGGATCTGTACTTCATATTAAACAGTGAAAAAGCTTCTATGCAACTAGAAGGTTGTCCAGACTGAAGTTTTTCCCTAATTTCACTTCCATCTTTCCCGAGTATACTCTCTATGCTTTTCAGATCATTGTAAAAAAGTTGATCAAACTGAACCGGGAAGAGCCCGTTTGCGATGTTCTCGCTCAAATGTCCTACGAGTGTGTTTCCTTTTATAATGTTGTAGTCAACATTTGGCAGAGACTCAATATGTTCCTTGTCTGAGGGGTCTGCTTCAGAGATTATTGAAAGCCAGAGTCTCAACTTGGTTATTTCCACACCTATTTCATCAATATCCACCCCATATATGTTATTTGTAAGGATTTTTCTCTTTATTCCGTAATAGTCCACTGAGGATCCAATGATCATCAACAGTGAGGATTCTACTCTCGCCAGTTCATTAAGTACCACTGTGAGAAAATGTCCTGAACCACAGGATGGATCAATTACCTTAAGCTGATCAATCCTGCCCATCATGGATGCAACAAGTTTTTCATTTGGTTTGACAGATTTTAGAACGTCCTCCAATGTATTCAGGCCAGCCAGATCTCTTGCCTTCCACCCAGCAGAAATCAGTCCATCCCTCATAGCTGAAAATATCTTTCTATCCAGAGTATTTCTAACTATGAACTGAACAACGTCCTCAGGAGTGTAATATGCCCCCTCCATCTTCTGGGTGTTTGTACCTTTACCGGAAATATAGTTTATTGTCTTTTCAAAAATGAACCCAAGTATTTCCGGTCTCACGTTCGCATCGTTGCTCAATCCTATGCTCACTCCGTTGAAAAGACTGTTAAGTACCAGGTCTATTCCTTCATCCCTGACTGAGTAACTATTCTCTTCCTCTATGATGTAATTAAAAAGCCCTCCGTTGAGATAAGGAATGCTGGAGTAAAGATCATTCTTCTTCACATAGTCGGGCCTGTTCTCTTTATTCGTGTTGAAAACATTGTAAAAAAGGGGTTTGAGATACGTATTGTAAAAATTATCAGGAGGCCTGGCCTCCCTGTATGTCTGGTACAACCCTGTCAGTATATTTCCGGGTACCAGGGATCTGTCCTCAAGAAAATAGATGAAGATAAGACGGTTCATTGTTATAACGGCGAAAAGTTCCCTCTTTGATTCCGAAACATCATCAGGAACAATTATTGAATTAAGAAGGGACCTGTCATGGAGAAGTTCACCTTTACTGTCTCTCCCGAGAACATATCTCATATACTTAACATAGAAGCTATTTGAAACCTGTTCTTTCTCGTTTTCTAACAATAGAACCTGATCATTGAGAAATTCAGTTATGCGATCAGCCTTAAGATTGAGAAAGTCATTGACTGTGTTTCCGAAATCTCCATTATTTAAGGAATCATTGGTAAGTAAGTATTTAAAAAATGGCCTTAGATCTAAAGTGAGAACCTCCCTGAGGGATGAATCTTCTGGTTCCAGTGTTACAAGCACCCAGAAGAAACCATTTGTGGCCATACCGTGATTCGATTTTGAAAACCTTGAATAAAGCCACTCTTTAACCTGCCCAAGTCCAACTTTATGTCCAGAGAGCTCCTTTTCGTAAAGATTTACATTAAGAGCTTCTGCTTCTATGTATAAAGTCGGTTTAGAGATATCGACTGTGTAAATGCTATAGTCCGGTACCCTGGTACCTGAAGGTGTGGTAAGACTTGTCTCGTTTATCCACTTCAATTTCAGGAATTTGAGAATGGGATCGATTAGTGACTGGCGAACCAGACTTTCAGGTTTTTGACCGGTAACCAGGTCCTTTGAACTATATGCTGTTTTTTCACTGTTGATAATACTCTGGAATTTACTGAATTCATTGAAGCTCTCCTTCAATTTGCCATAGATGTCTTCAATCTCACGATAAAATGATTCTACCTCTGCACCTAAAATAGGTACCTTTGTGTTTTCTTTCTTGATCAACAATCATAGAGATATACGAACAATATTTTATTTTATGCGACACAAACAATGAACCTCGGCAAAAGGGCTATACGATGAGATGCTGTTTTAGATGGAATTTGAGGAAGAATGATTCTAGAGATTTATGCAATAGGTCATCTAGAACCACCAGCAACCTCGCTTAGCGCAGCCTTCCTTATAACATCAAACTTGCTGGTGTATGGAGGATAGATAAGTGCGTACCAGAGCTTTTCAGTTTCATATGAGGACAATCTAAATTATGATAACATTAGAGGGAAACCCCTGTTTTTAGGGAAAAAATCAAAATGGCTATGCTTCTGGTAAGTCCCTAGAAAATGAAACGATAAAAAAATGTATATAATACAATTCTTTCAAAGATTAATGTTAACTGACGAAGAAATAGGTATTTTGACCAGACTATTCGACAAAGCTGGAATTACTTTCGGGGAAGCAGAATCCGAGGCAAATAGCCAAGAGTTTAACCTTATAGATTTTATGTATAAATTGTATTTCCACAGCTCCGTTGAGGCTCTGTTCACGGTAAATAGAAAAAATATTACGAAGGACGATAGAGAGCAAATAAATAGATTAATTTCTAAAAACACACCTTATGTTTTAGATGCTACAGAAACTACGAGAAATAATATAATAGATCTTCTCTCACATGGAGACAGAGAGCTCAGGAAAAATAGCTATCGTGAAGGTGAGGAAATAGGGTGGAAAACTGGTTATGAAGAAGGCAGAAAAGAGGCCATAAAAGAGTTTGAAGAATACTTCGAAAACATAAACTCATCAATACCTGGTTTTTTAAGTAATTACAAGAAAGGACTATTTCAATCACATTTCCACATTCTATGTTCTTACTGTAATAAGCCGATGCATTTCGATGAAACCGAGGATGATTGGAGTAAAATACTCTCTACAATCGAATATGTATTTGAACAATATCGGGAAAAGCAAGAATATTACGACTGGACTGATGGTGCGAAATATGGAGAAGATAAAGAGATTGAAATGTTTGATTTTCCCTCCCCCTCTTTTGAACTTTATAATTTAAGTTTTATAATTGGGAGGGAGCACGAGCATTTGAAACTGGTTGATAAGAAAGATGGATCTATAATACATTTGGATCAGAACGACAAAAATTGGCCGTTTTTAAAGAAGGAATTAAACCTTAACTCTTCATTTTTTACGTAACATGTTCAGATCTATCTTCAATTTTGTCACAAGATCATTTGCCTTCTTTGGTATCTCGCTCATGATCTCGCTCTTTTCCATTTGGTACATCTTGATCCTTGACAGTATCAGCAGAACATCCCTGACGCTGTATTTTCCATCCAGCATGTTGAGAATCTGGAAGTGAAGGTACAGCGACAGAAGATTGAGGAACATGTAGGAGAAGAGCATGTGGTCATCCCCGA
>JAJZXP010000202.1 GCA_021806345.1 Thermoplasmata archaeon
GGCCAGAAAAAGGGGACCACCTTTATGGGGGCACTTTGAAGATGAAGCAAAATAATCCCCATTGACTGAAAAAATAGTTATATCGTTGTCTTTCGTGACAACCCTCTTCCTCCCCTTAGAATCAAATCCAGAAATTTCAGTTCTGATTTCCACGGGAATCATTGCTTCGAAATATCAACGAATTTCCAATCACTTTTAACGGAGCCTTTGCCTCTTTTTTGGTGGATATAATTGATCGCGCTTAATGCGGCTACGGAACCTTGACCCGCAGAAATAATCGCCTGTTTATATGGAATGTTGGTAACGTCTCCAGCTGCAAATACACCTTTTCTGGAAGTTTCTCCATTCATGTTAATGATGACTTCATTATCTTTGTTCATTTCGACAAAATCCTTTAACATTTGGGTTTTTGCAACATATCCCATTTCCACGAACACAGCCCTGACGCTCAGTTGATTAAATGTCCCGTCCTTTTTCTTCAATTCAACAGAGTTTACGGTTTTATCTCCTTTTATTTCCTTTACATCAGATTCGTATATAAATTCCACATTTTTTAAACTCTTAGTCTGTTCCACCATATCTTCTGAGCCTGAGATTCTGTTCCCTTTCTGTGTCACATACACCTTTGATGCAACTGTACTAAGATAAAGAGCAGCTTGCAGTGCATGATCTCCAGCACCTGCTACAGCAACCTCTTTATTCTTATATAGTGGGCCATCGCAGATAGAACAATAGGATACACCGCGTCCCTTGAACTTCTCCTCTCCATCCACACCAAGGTCTCTGGGAGTTTTACCAAAGGCAAGTATCAGTGCATCGCTTTCATACAGTTCCTCTACACCCTTCAGTTTGAAAGTTCCATCCTCTTCTTTTACCTGTCTTATTTCATCATACGCGAACTCACAACCATAAAGTTGAGCTTGGGATTGAAATTTGGATGCCAGATCGAAACCAGAAATTGACTCGAAACCTGGATAATTTTGGATTTCATTTGTCAGCAGTCCCTGTCCGCCTATATCCTTCGTGACAACCAGAGTCTTCATGCCCTGTCTGGAAGCATAAATTGCTGAGGATAGTCCAGCAAACGCTCCACCTATCACTATTATATCGTATTTCATTCAGTTCAACAGTTTCTTTAGTTTTGCTTCCAGCATAGGTTTTGGAACAGCTCCAATACTGATGTCTGCAACCTGTCCATTTTTGAACATTACTACAGTTGGAATACTTGTAATGTTGAACTCTGAACTAACTCTCTGATTGGCATCAACATCAACCTTCCCGAAGGCAATCTTTCCATCATACTCCTTGGCCAGTTCCTCAACAATTGGTGAGAGAAAACGGCAAGGGGCACACCAGGAAGCCCAAAAATCTACTACAATTATCTTATTCTTTTTTACCTCATCATTAAAATTCTTATCAGTCAGTTCTATCGGTTTCACTTCTTTAACCTCTTTTTTCTCTTTCAGAATCCCATTAAGCAAATTATTCCGAATCTCTTCCAATTCCTTATCATCATCGTTGCTCATTCGAATTCTGTTGGTAATTGTTTCAGTGTTAAATAATCTTACGGTTTCTACAAAATCCTGCAAAACCATTTATATAACTTTGTGATTATGTGTTGTAATGAAAGTTAATTCAATTATAAGCTCAAAGATATCCTGCTGCTCCGATCTTTTAGAATTTGTTTATGGTCTAAGCAAAACTGACATACTTGTGCTTTATACTATGTCCCCTGGAAAATGGTCAAGAGTTCCTGAAATTTCAAAGTCTGTAGAAAAGGAGGAAAGCACAGTACACAGATCTCTTCAAAAACTTATCGACCATAGCCTTGTCGTCCGGGATTACAGAATTATTGACAGTGGGGGTTATTTCTATGTGTACACGGTCAATGACCCAGAATCCATAAGAAATATCATACAGGCAAGAATAGAGGAAATTAGTGGAAGAATGAAATCGCTCCTGAAAGACTTGATAGTTGAGCTAGATTTCAAATCGTCTTCTTAAGTTATCTTACCATCGAAATAAACTTCTGCGCATCTTCAACAACTCTTACGACCCTATACCCATCTTCTCCCTTTGCAATACCCGTTGGATTTCCAAACACATATTCAGTAAATCCATCGACTTCTTTCTCGTAAAGGTTTGTCCTTTCATAATTTTTAACCAGTTCATCGTTAACCCACAAACTAGATTCTGCACCAGTAGAGAAAAAATTTTTACACAGAATATTCTTGTCAGTTGTAAGAATTTGCAAGTCATTTGCAACGGGTTTTATTTCCCTTGATGATAAAGCATTCCCAAATCCGTGCTCAAATTGCATATGTACAATCATAGAATCTTCTATAATCCTCTGATCGGGTATCCTAAAAGCTGTAACTTTTCTTGGAAATTTTCCGAAGAGCGATAAAACTGTATCGATAACATGGACCCCCGTTCCCATTATGGAACCCCCTCCAACTTTTTCCTGCTCTGTCCACCACTTGTTATCAGGATTTGAAACCTGATGAGAAGATACATGACCCCATTTTCCCGATATTTCCAAGAGGTTTTCATTTAAGAACTGTTCCTTGATATCATTCAAAGCAGGGTGAAATCTCAGATGAAAACCCACTCCCACTTTCAACCTTCTTTCACTTGCCAAGTTATTAAGTTCCTTTGCTTCGCTGGGTCTCAAAGTCATTTGCTTTTCCACAAGCACATGTTTGTCTTTTCTCAGGGATTTCATTGCCTGATCGTAGTGCATATAATTTGGTGATCCAATGTATACAGCATCTATGTCTTCACTGAGCATTTCGTGTAAGTCCTTTGAATACTTGCAATTAAATTTTTCTGAAATCATCTCTCCCTTTTCTTGGTTTTGCGTTGTGATAGCAGCAATTTCATTTCCGCTTTCAACTATCGCAGGCATAACCCTATTTAGGGCATGATTCCCAAGTCCTATTACGCCGAACCTCATAAACAAACATTCAATTTCAGTTAATAATATATTCCATGAAAAATGGAATCATTCCTAAAAAAACTAACATAGTTAAATATGGAATTTCAATATATATTACAGAATGGCAAACAAGAAGAAAATGGAACAGCAGAGAATAATGCTCGAAGAGTTGAGGAAAAAAAGGAGAAACATTCTTTATGCATCAATAAGTGTTGTAGTTGCAGTTACTGTAATCTTTGCCGTTATTCTAATTGCTAACGTTATTCCCTTGTTAGGATCTTCCAATAATACGCCTACGACGAGTTCCAACCTCAGCAGTGTTAATTCAGGGACATACGTAAAATTAAGTTCAAACGACATTGGTTCTTCCGGGGTAAATGTATATTTCCTTTCGTGGCAGGGTTGCCCCATAGGAGCTGCAGACAGTTGGGCAATCTATGACTATTTTCACACATATTTCAAATTAAGTAACAGCACAATAATTAAGGGAGAGCATTTTAGCGATCCCAGTGAATCTCCCAGCAATATACCAGGTTTATTACTGAATAATTTCTCAGCAACAAGTTCTGGAATCACATACCATTTTCATGTTGTTTATGTATATGGAGAATCATTGCCTAGCACAGACCCTTCCCCGGCCAGTGTGAACACAGGAATCACAGCATTAAAATCGCAAAGTGGTTTTCCTTCTCAAGTGATAAACGAATTCGTAACTTATGAAACTGCAGTTCCCACCGTAGGGTTGAGCAATCAAGCAATCGCTTGTTATGCTGGTCACGTAACTTCATCGTTGATTATAACAGGTCCTGGAGGAACATATTACTTCGAGGGAGAAATGTACAATCCGCAAATTATTAGTGGTATCCAACCGAGTACATTGCTGGGTCAAGTTTCGTCATACTCCCAAATAACAACTTCAATGACTAATTTAGATGGAACTGTGAATTCAGCGGTTTAATTTTAATAAATTATTATAATCGTCCTTAATATCCTGTCATGAAGATTTACGTTGTTGACAATGGGGGGCAGTGGACACATAAAGAATTCAGGGTTCTAAAATCCCTAGGGGTCAATAGCGAAATTATCGACAACGACATAGATTTCAAAGCAATCAAAGATGCAGATGGTTGGGTCTTGTCTGGAGGCGCCCCAAGCATAAACGATGAAATAGAGAAGCTTGGGAACATATCCAATCTATTGGAATTTACTGTAAAACCCGTGTTGGGTATATGCATAGGTGCCCAGTTTATGGCCCTTCATTCAGGTGGCACCACGAGGAAAGCTGAAATTCCAGAATTTGGAAAAACGAAGGTAAGCTTCTTTAACACATCGGGAATTTTCAAAGAATTGCCTGGAGATATTATTGTTTGGGAAAATCACAATGATGAGATACTCTCAACTGGAGAAGAATATATACCATGTGCAAGTTCTAAAAATTGTAAAATTCAAGCCTTTTACTCAAAGGATCGTAGAAGGTTTGGTGTTCAGTTTCATCCTGAAGTTGAGAATACTCAGTTTGGTAAAGAAATGTTTAAATCTTTTATTGATCTTTGCAATAAACAGATATGATTACTGTAGATTCTTTAATTCAAAAGCCAGTTTACAATGAAAAGGCGATCTTAATAGGTATAGTTTATGATGTCATTATGGACTTTGATAACGGATCAATACACGGTATAATGATAAAAGAAACCAACAGGGAGATCGTGAAAGAAGGAATTCCAATTTCAATTCCATTCAAGTGGATAAAGGCTGTTGGAGATGCTGTATTACTTTTTACTTTTCCA
>JAJZXP010000285.1 GCA_021806345.1 Thermoplasmata archaeon
TATGAGTCTTTGATTCCTCTAACTTAGCCCTCTTAGGTGTTGATTTGAGTATGTTCCCCAAATATTGCTCATATATGTTACCCAGAACATCCGATTCAATGATAGAGAAATCGTATCTGTAAGAGTTATCCTTAGACTGGTTAAGACCCTCTATGACCTCTTGAAGTGCCTCATTGTCAATGTAAAGATCATCGCATAAATGGTGAGCAAAGAGCTTGCTGTTATATTTATCATCATAATCCTTGTATATTCCAGAGATTTCTTTTACAAGATGGCCTTTGCCTTTAGCATACCATTGCCTTACATTGGATTGTAACTGATTCTCTTCTAGGCCCCTATCCTCGGCATTCCTTATGAAGATCAAACGGTCAAGGATTCTCTGAACGGATTCGTCTATATTGTCCTGAGTAAGATTCTTGTCCTGATTATTTCTAACAATATCCTTTGAAAGAACCTCACGAAAGTGGATCATATCTTGTAAGAGCTGTTTGTTTATTGGATTTTTTAACTGCTTTTTTCCATATCTAGATGCTATCTTGTCAAGTTCATTATTTTCAAAAGCACCTTTTGAAAGATGCGTGAATCTCTTGTCAGTTAAAAAATCACTTGGGTGTAAAACAAAGAACAAGTTATTTCCATAATTTGATTCTTTCCAGTCTGCATTGTATACGGCTATTGTTTCAAAATTGGTGAGTATTGCCCATGAACATGATTTCATCCATGCATAGTCTATGGCTTGTGTTATGTACCTATGATTTGTCTGGATGTTCTCTTCTTTTAAAGATTTGGCTTCAAGGAAAAACTTTGGAATTCCGTTGATCCTGAATCCATAATCCACCCTCTTCTTTGAGATTGTTTCCTCTGCACTTACTGAATCGTTACTCTTCCCCCTATTGTCTACATTCCAACCCAACGCTTTGAACAAAGGTAATATGAAATCCTTCTTTGTGGATTCCTCATTATACCTTTTAGTTTCGCCCGTTATTTTTTTCTCTTCATACATTGAAATGAGTTCTTTAATTCTTTCAAAATCTATACTGTAATTTTCATTTTGTGCATAGGATTCAGTCAATTTCGGCACCATCTCTAAAAAGATTCAAAATAACCTTCGTCTATTTCTTTTAGAGTATATTCTTTAATTTTTCTAACCCCAACCGTATTCTCGACCATTAGCGATGTCAATTCATAGCCATCTATTAATTTTACACTGTGGTCAGAATCCCTTTTGGCTGTTTCAATAGCTTCTTTACTGAATTTAGCTGTAGTTATTAAAATCCCCTTTTTTGCGTGCTTAATAGTCAAAGCACCTATAAAGTCTCTAATTTTATCAGGACCAACATTTGATTTTCTGTCCCATCGCTTTGCCTGAAGGTATATCTTATCAAATCCAAGTTTATCTTGAGAAATTTCACCGTCTACTCCTTGATCATTTGGTTGACCAAGAACTTTGGCCATTTCCTCATAATTCTTTCCGTAACCCAATGCCAATACTACATCTATTATAATTCTTTCAAAATCTGGAGGTTTTACTTTTTCCAAAGTATTCAATAAATCATTTTCCAGCATTCTGTTTCTTTTTTCAAATATTTTATCAACTTCCTCATCAGGAGTGTCGTCTGGAGTGGTTTCAAAGTCCTCTTCAACTTTGTCATTTGATTTATCTTTTATCTTTTTATGTCGAATTTCTTTGAACGCCTTGAAAGAGGACAATTTGTCTAAATAGGCCCATTTTATTTTATCAGGCATAATCTTTGCTTCTTCTTTCCCTGTTTCTGAAATGATGTATTTGGAACGACCTGTCCTGACTAAGAGGCCAGCCTGAACGAGGTATGTTATTGCCCAAGCCACTCTATCATAAATATACGTTCTTTTTCCACTCGGCATTAATAGACTACGTTGTTCTCTGCTCAAATTGAATTCGTTTGACATTTCTTCTATAGTCTCAGATAATTCATGCTCCTTGCCATCAATAGAATACCTAAGAATGGGAGCTAAAAATTCATCGAATTTTGGTAAATCTAATTCTGACGTTCAATCTTCACCTTTGTTTTACTATAAGCTTTAATCTCTTTCCACTCTTTAATCTTTTTCTGCTGATACCGCAATGTAGACTTGTTTGTCTTCAATTTTTTCCTTTTCACAGGATCAATTGAGACGATCTTGTTCCTTATGGCAATAGTATCATTCCTTGAAATTTCAATATCAGGTATCTTGAATTCCAATGTTTTTGCTTTCCATCTAATGCACGCACACACATACGTGTGTAAAGCATTTAAACTTTCTTCCAGATCACAATTCAAGACATGCCGAGTACCTCCTGCTCTACTGAAACAGTTAGCAGATACTAATCGAAACAATTGCAGTTCTTTTCACCTAGATTTATGTGAGGAATTGCAATAGGATACGATGATATAAAGGCGGATAGATCAAGACTCTTGATCAGGTTTCCAGGGTCATTAACTGATTTAACCTTAGAGATAATTCTTACCTCAGAGTCCAAATAATTTATCAGGAAATGTGATAAGTTTTTGAGGAAAGATTAATACTCTCTCTTCATAAACTTAACGTTGATCCTCAGAGTAGTGAACCACTCACGCGCATATTCACGAGACTGTAAAGTCCGAGGGTGCGAATTATAGGGCAATCCATCGAATTAACAACAGTGAGTTAATAATCTCCGCCGTTAATGTTGGTCAGAAAGAATGTGTATGGGTAAGTTAGATTCAATGGTAAGGTCGCGATTCGACTAAAGTTTTAAGGGGATACCAGTAGACAACTTTCTTGTGATAGAATTTATAATATTCTAGGCAATATATCATAGTGGTTCAGTGTCTTTCATTGACAGAATACATATTGAAAATTTCAGATCAGTTCGAAGTTTGGAAGTGAAATTTCATAAAATCAATGCGCTAATTGGGCCAAACAACGCTGGAAAGTCTAACGTAATGAAGGCGTTAGCGATGGTTCTAGGAGAAACGTGGCCTTCCAATAAAACTGTTGATGAAAATGATCATTACGACAGGGACAGGGTTAATACTATCAAAATACAAGTAATGTTCGACACTCCTTTAGACGTACATCGCTTCGCTGGAGAAATCTATGGTTTTGGATTTGAATGTTCTGAAAATGACTCTTTGTTTGCGGCTTTAGACTCTTCGGGGAAGCCTTTGACATACCCGAAAGGTGGCACAGTGAAAGTCTCTCAAGAGATGAGGGATGAAGTCCCCCTGGTTTTTGTTGATATAGATAGACAATCTTCACAACAGGTAAAAGCAAGTAGGTGGACTTTATACGGCAAGATTCTTGAACATCTAGGAAGTCAGATTCCACAAGAAAAGAGAGACCAGTTTCTTTCGACCGTTTTGAACTCTTTCAATTCTAATATCTTTAATACATCACCTGGAAGGGACCTTAAGTATCTTGAAGAGCAATTGAGAAAATCAATTAAAGAACACACAGGATTTGATCTATCGTTGGAGCTTTCTATTTTAGACCCAGTAGATGCAATAAAGAATGTTAGGCCCTATTTTAAAGACGGGACATCCAATAGTAAGTACGATCCGGAAGAAATGGGTGCAGGTACGCAGAGTGCGTTGTCGGTATCAATCGCCAGAGCATATAGTGAAATTGTCAAGAAAAGTGTAGTGTTAGCTATAGAAGAGCCTGAACTACACCTCCATCCACAAGCGTGCCGAAACTTCTATAATACTTTGAGAGAGCTTTCGAATAATGGACTTCAGGTTATATACACGACACATTCTCAATACTTTGTCGACGTTTCCAAATTTGAGAGTATCCATATAGTCAGGAAGAATAACTATACAACTACCATAGAGTCTGGATCATCTTTGTTCTCGACGGAAAGTTCTCCTGCCCGTGTTATCACTAAATTTAATGAGGAAGTAAACCAAGCACTTTTCGCTGATGGAGTTATATTGGTGGAAGGACCAAATGATGAGATTGCTTGCAAAGCCATGTTTGAGAGGCTAGGCTTTGATATATATAAGAATAACGTGGCGGTTATTTCTTGCGGTGGGATAAAAAATGTATCAACGATAGCCGGCATTTTGAAAACTCTTAAAATAAGAGTTTTAACGCTTATAGACGAAGATCCAGGCAATTCGGATACAGCGTCAATTATAACTGAGCTTAGAAGTTCTTTGGAAAATAATTCCGTGTACCTTCAATCTCCTAATTTGGAAGGAATATTTGGATTTTCGGGGACGTTCTATCAAGCTTCGGCTTTGACTTATTTCCAGAGATACCAAGGTGACGTGCCGCAAGTCTATTATAGCGTAGTCTCGCATATTTCTTCGGATAGCAGTTCCTGATGCTTAGTCTGCATAGTCATAAGAGCATAACAAGTGCCGACATAAAAAGTATTCGATTAATAAATTAAATGGACCGGTCGGGATTTGAACCCGAGGCCTCCTGCTTGCGAAGCAGGCGATCTACCGCTGATCTACCGGCCCGTTTAAGGTCTTCTTTCAGGAATTATGTGGAACTACATTATTCTATTCCAAATTTTTAGGTTCCGAGTGAGAATAAATTAAGGTTTCAAATTTTCTGAATCCTTTTCTTTCATTTGTTCATAATACAATTTCGTTTTAATATCTGTTTGCGATGAATCAGAATGAATTTGCTTCCCGGAGGAAACATAGAACCAAGGGAATACCAGATCAATCTCTTCAATTCAGCGAAGGATCAGAACACATTGATCGTCC
>JAJZXP010000451.1 GCA_021806345.1 Thermoplasmata archaeon
TTGAGGATGATGATCGAAAAGAGATGAGGAAATGGGTTGAGGGGTGGATATGATCAAGGGGCCACTGACCGTGAAACTTATGAGCTTTAGCAATCAAGTTGGATTCATTTCATCAAAGGGATACCTTAAAAATCTGAGCACATCCGATGTGGTCCCATTATTAAACGATGTTATCTTCCTTCTTGAGACAGCCTTAGACGAACCGAGTTTTAGCAGAGAAATCGGTTCAATTATGTGGGAATACGGTTCAGCGAAAAGTTTTAAAGAGACCATATCAGGAAAAGGTACGAGAGTGATCAGGGGAGATGAAAAACAGATTATAATGGAAAAAGCACAATATTGGTACAATTTGATCTACAAACAGCTCGGCAATCGCCTATTCTCAACTTTATCAGAAGACTCGGTTACGAAGCTGTTTCCGTCCGAAATCACGGATAAGATGGATCCTGGGGCAAGAGACGACATACAAGATGGAATCTGGTGTTTGATCTATTCTTTGCCCACGCCTGCAGCCATGGTTCTATTCAGGGCTGCTGAGCGTGAATCTAGGAAGTACTATACCAGAATTACAGGAGTCCAACCTCCGAAGTATTGGTACGACTTAATTGAAGACATGAGGAAAAACAAAAGTGCCCCTCAATCCATCCTCAGTTATATGGACTTCATACGAACTAAACGAAATGAAGCGGAACATCCTGAGAGGAGATACACTCAAGAACAATCTGAAGGCATAATGCAACAACTTTCATTTCTGTTGAAGGAAGTGTATAAGTAATTTCTTGGATCAACTACTATTTCACAGTTCTTCACTAAACCTAATATCTAATTTAAGAATATATCTACAAAGCATTGGAAGTGAGGAACTAAAGGTAGATTTAATGGTTAGTTATAGGAGTTCGAAATCGTTTGGAGAACGTTATGAATACAGGGCCATTTCAGAACTTTTGGAACATGGATACGATGTTTACAAAACTCTAATAGATGACCAAGGAATAGACTGCATTATTAGGAAGGTAGTTAACGATTCACCGAAATATGTAGATTTGCAGATTAAAGCCAGATCTGAGACTGCAAAAGACCCTGCAACATTTTCAGCAATGGACATAAAAAATCCTAGGGCAAATTATGCCTTCATGTTTTATTCCGAGAGACTTGATGAATTCTGGATTATACCATCAATCGATTTGGTCAAAGGATTAGCCTATCAAAACAAGAATGGTAAAAACAAAGGGAAATTCCGGTTAGACTTATCTCGGAAGCAGAAAGACAAGCCACAAGCTAAACCTGAATATGACAAATACTGTGGTCAAAAGGGATTCGATGTCATTGAAGACATTTTCAGGAAGCTTCCATGATACCTATACATAAACCCGGGGTTTCAAGAAATCGCCGTTCATGGTGTCCTTAAATTGTTTGATTTATTTATATACCTCTTATCCATGTTTTCATTGTCCAATAAGGAAATCTTTGTTGGACAGATGAGTTAGACAACTTGAAAGAGAAGAACCAACTGGTTAAGGTGAGAATATGAGTCCCAAACACATGAGAATAAAATTTACTGGCAGAACTGAAGTTGAGAAAAATCTAAATGGCTTAGGATATCACTGCGAGATCCAGAGCGATACAATACGCATAAATCCGGAAATTTGGAATTCCGATGCGTCGACTGCTATAGATATAATCAAGAAGGAAGTCGTCAATCTTGATCCTTTTATAGAAAAATCAGGAATCTACGGACAAAAAGTCATGGGGTATATTTTATCATTATTTACGCCCATTAAGGGGCGCGAACTCGTCGGAGCACTTTTCAATGGTATTTCAGTAATTATCCTCACAGTAATATCATGGCATCTCTTCTCATTTCCACTTAATCTGTATAGCGTTATTGCAATTGCGTTTGCCGTGGCATCACTTCTTTATGTTTTAGTTGCCTTTATCCAATCAGCTTCCAATACTATGAAATCAGACCATGAACTATTCATCAAAAGATACGGTTTTTCCTTTGTTGATGGTGAATATACTGTTGCCTACAGCACTATTCTCAAACAAATTGTCAGGAGGAAACTTCAGCTCATATTCATCTCCTCCATACTTCTATCTATCTTCGTATTGGGGATTTTCTCAAAATCTCCTCTGGCTAACTATCTTTCCGGAATCTTTGATTTACTAGGTTATCTATTCGCAGTTTTCTTTCTGTTTGGACAGGGAGTCAGAGACAAGATCGTTCAGGGGTCAAATAAGTCATTGTATAAGATGTACACTCCTTTTTCTATAAGTCTTATCTTCTTTTCATTGTTTTTGGTCAAGTTGGTCACGCACTTAATTTTATTAGATGATTTCTTCTTAATAGTTGAATTCCCACTTTACGTCTATTTTTTCATTTTCTCAATTTATGATGTTTTCAGAACCAGGTAGATCTGGATTACGTTTGACAATTCAGACATATTTATTATGGTTTAGGTGAGGGATCACTGTGGCCGCAACTGAAGGTATATACGTAGGGCAACAGGATCGGGTGTCAATACCCGACATTTTATAGGAACTGCAAGAGTAACGCTTTCATTAATCTCATTAGAATACTCGTTAACTTTGATTCGTCCATGCACATTTACCAGGCAATGTATGATATGTACGAATCACACTCAATTGTTCTTCAAGCCCAGTCTTGATTGATTTAATTTCCATTTCCTTTTCTGAAATTGACATGATAAGCCTCTTCAGCTCTTCATTAGCTCCAAATGAACTTGCCACAATTTTAGGTAAATCATCAATTACGTGCTTAAAATAACTAGATGGTGTGGAGTTCAATTCATTGATCGCACCATGAATAGAGTGATAACGAGTGTATGGAGGAATGTTTCCGAAAAAAACCTTACACGTATTAAGAAGGTTGTTCCATAAATCTACTGTAAATGGCAACAAGTCTTCACGAAAATTGTGAGTGCTGATAGAAGTTTTTAACGCTTCACCGTCGTCAGCCAAGTCTTTTGAAATTTTTTCGAGAAACTCTTTCTCAATTCTGTTAGATTCCTTCGGTTCATTTTGTATTATCTGATATAATATCTTTGAAATCTTATTCTGCAATTCGCTGATAGATGTGGAATAGGCCTTACTGTCAGAAGACCAAAAATCAAAATTGATACCTTTTAAATCCACTGGAGATTGAAAAAATTCATTTATAACACTATTATCGGTGGACAAGAGTTGAGTAAAAGATTTTATGGACTCTTCTGAAACTGAGTAGATCCAACCTTCTTTCTTTTGAAATAAAGTTGTTTTGGAATTGTTTAGTACATCATTTTTTCTCACTAAATCTTGGAATTCTGAATGGAATCCTTTCCAATGATTCTCAATATCGTCGATCAATAGTTTCTCAGTTGTAAATTTATTCATTTTGTTACGATAATAATCGGTCAATCCTTCTATTGTGTTGGTAGGCTTTGTCGTAAAAATTTTTTTAAAATCTTCTAAGTGCTCATTTCTAATACGAAGGTTTTCGGAAAGGTCTGCTCCAATGGCAGACTGTGAATAGGAGACGATTGTACCTACTATTGATCCGGATAGCACTGTTACCCCTATCGTTACAAGTGATGCGATATTCGACGAAGTACCAAAAATTATCAGAATCACGCCAATTGCTATTGATGTGACCAGCAAGTAAAATATGTTCTTGTTCATAGAAGGTCTTTAACTTTTTTCATCACTACTATATGCTCATTCAACATAGTACTGCTAGTTTCACCAGCAACATTTGTTGGGCTATTCCTGGCGGGCATTCTCTTATTTGGGATCTCGCGGATATGGGTTGTAACATATTCAAATCCAATTGATTCGAAGAACTCCTTTATTGCTATGGATGTGGGCAAAAGAACAGAATTTACAGTTCTATTTCCAACGACGTAACATGCATAGCCACTTTTCTTAATTAATTTAGATACATTCTTTATCGATGAATTCAAGTCAGAATAGAATGAAGCAACTTCCAGACCCCTCTGTGGTTTATTTTCATAGATTAGTTGAATCGCATCATTAAGATCCTTAGACGGGAACTCTGGCAGTTCCTTAAGTCTCTTTCCACCCATTAATTTGTTATCTATATTTTCGCCATTTATCAATGAGAGCCACTCTGATGAGAGCCTGGAATACTGTCCATAGGCAACTGTTGTATGCGAATCTCCATATGGTGGTGACGTAACAACAATATCTATAGAATCCTCCGGAAGCTCTTTGCAAGGGATTTCAGAGACTGAATTCAATCCCAGTATGGTTGCCCTCGGTTTCCTTTCTAACTTTGCTATTATTCCTCTAAACTGCTCGTATCCCTTGAGATTTCTCTCTAATTTGTATAACATTATCCTGTAAGGATCTGGTGAGTGAGCCTTTAGTTTTTCAGGGGCATATCTGAATAGTTTAAATTCGCCTTTCCTTGTGTTCGAGCTTTCCCTTACAGTCTCGCTAAATGCAATTTGGAAAAACATTCGCATATCGGTCTCTTGGATTCCATCAATATAATATCTGATTCTACCAAGAGGCTGAAGCACTTCCTCTTTGAACCACATATTTACATTCCTGATTTCAGGTATGTGTGCATTGGCCTCTCTGTTGAATATGGCTGACTGGAAATTTGAGATCTCATCTGGTATGGCATCAATATTTAATGAATAATCGGTCTTTGCCTCAGCGATAAGTCTTGCCAAGGGGTTAATATCAGTGCCAAATA
>JAJZXP010000343.1 GCA_021806345.1 Thermoplasmata archaeon
CAGTCATTCTGCCACGGTCAACTATAGCGGCATTATTGGTATTAATTTTTGTGCCTTTTCTGTTTTGTGAGAAATAAAAAATAACACTTGTTCACAAAATCATATGCATATTCGTTCCATTCTCTATGTTATTGTACCTATTGTGTATCATTGTGCTGTGAAAATTACATAAGATTAAGATATGTTGAGTAAAGAGAAATACTGACAGTTTATTCAGATTAGGCAATAGCGATTGGTCTGACCAGAGACGCTTCCCCTCCCTTTATTTTCAATGGAGAAACTATTACTGTAGACAGGTATTTTCTGTCCTTTGAAAGTTCCTCAAGCTTGAGACTCTTCATGAGGAATCTTCCGTTGTCAGTAAGAATTATATTGTGAACCTCAAACGGAGTGGGTACACCTGCAGCCAGATTGTCCACACCAACAAGTTTTACACCCTTGTCCACCAACCATTTAGCGGCTGCCGCTCCCAGGCCCGCAAATTTATGTAGATATGCATCACTATCTGTTTCAAAGAATCTTGAATATCCCGTTCTTACCATTACGCAATCACCGGAATTTATTGTAAGTTCTTCTTTACTGAGTGCCCGTTCAAGATCCTGTGGAGTTATCTCATATCTCTCCGGAAGGATATCGATATTTTTGGACGCTGGAATGTCCAGAAGAACACCTCTGAGAACAAGGGGTGGTATTTTATCCACGCTCATCAGCGGTTCTGGGAGGTTCCTGTAACCATCGTCCTGTTCGTATTTTGTTATATCCTGTCCAAGAACTTTCAACGAACGCGACATGTGAATTGGGAGATCAAAATGAGTCCCGGAATGCATCGACGTACTGACGTAGCCTATGGAATCAGCAAATCCAGGTGCGATTTTCTCAAAGAGGTCCTTTGTATGTTCATGATACCTGTAAAGGAAAAACATGAACGGTGGATCGGCTGGATGAACGGGCATTCCTTTCCAGTAAGGTTGTCCTAGATCATATACCTTAGAATCAGACAACAACTTCAGCATCTGTTCAGCAACTTGTTTATTCGCCATCAGAGTAAATAATACTTAGATGTTTAAGAATTTATAGCATAATTGCGCCCCATTGGAGGATGGACTATAGGTAATAAAGCTAAGAATCCCTCAGCGTTTCAAGTGCTAATTTTCCTCCGCTGTGAAGGAAGAAATCGTCAGACCCGATAGCCATTATCCTGAATCCCATCCTCAATAGGTCGCCTGCCCTTTTAGAAGAAAAAGCAAGAGTTCCACCCGGGACGTCTGACTTTTCAGCTGTTTTTAGCAACTTTTTCATTAGTTCATTAACTACAGGAGAATCCGGCTGTCCAAGATAACCCAATGACGCTGCCAGATCATTTGGGCCAACAAACCACGCATCGACATTATCTGTCGTTATTATTTCCTCGAAATTATTTACAGCCTCTTTGGTTTCTATCTGAACCATTACCATGGTTTCATCATTTGCGGTTGACAAGTAATCGTCATGTTTTGTGTAGTAAGATGAGGCCCTTCTGGCACCGGTACCTCTTATTCCAATTGGTGGATACTTGGAGTATGACGTCGCTTTCAAGGCGTCTTCTCTGCTATTTACCATTGGGACCATGATGCCATGCCCTCCAACATCTAGTGCCTGTTTAATATATACAATCTCATTGGTTGGGACCCTAACTATGGGTGTTACGTGGCCTTTAGTTGTCTGGAGAAGTTGCTGGAGTTGAGCAACGGTTATCGGACCATGTTCCATGTCATACAGAAACCAGTCAAAGTCAAGAAGTGAAAGTATCTCCGTAACTTCAGGACTAGCTATGGTTATCCATGAACCAAACACTTTCTTACCTTGTTTCAATTTTTCTTTCATTATATTATGCATTTTGACACAAACCCATCACTTTTCGTAATTTTTATTTTTGCTAAATTATTTTCTCGGGATTCTTCTGATTAAGCCGTTTTTTGAAACCACTTTGAACGAGTTACTGCTTCCATGTTGATCACATTACTTGGAATTTTCTTCTCAATAAAAGACACTGCAGTTTCCGCAACCTTTGTCCTTAGGTCAATCATAGATTCTTCTGAGTACCAGCCTATATGTGGTGTGAAAATCACATTATCCATTCCAGCGAACTTAGATCGAGATTCCGGCTCTTTTTCAAGAACATCCAAAGCAGCAGATGATATTTTTCCGCTCTTAAGGCCCTCTATTAAGGCGTCTTCGTCTACAATTGGGCCCCTTGACGCATTGACGAATACGCAACCTTTCATCATTGAAACTTCTTTCCTGCTTATTATATGAAATGTTTCCTTTGTAAGTGGTGTGTGAACACTGATTACATCCGACGACGATGTTAACTCCTCCAAAGAGACTTTCTTCACTCCCGAGGTAGCGCATTGTTCCTCCCCTACAAATGGATCATACACTTGGACTACCATGCCAAATCCCTTCATCCTCGAAGCCACCATTTTGGCGATTCGCCCAAAGCCAACAAGACCTAGGGTTTTTCCGTTAATTGGGTATATCGGTCTTCCTATTTTCCAGTTCCACACACCGTTTGTGATGGAATTGTTATAGTAGTTAATTTTCCTCCATGAAGATAAAATTAAGGCTGCTGTATGCTCAGCCACCTCATCTTGGCCATACTGAGGTATGTTTGCAACCACCACGCCGTGCTCTGTTGCCGATGGTATATCTACATTATCATATCCAGTTCCATACCTGACCACGCCTATTAGATCAGGAAGGGCAGAGAAAACTTTTTCATTAATCGGAGCAACCAGATTTAGTAAAATATTCGCATCAGCACATTCTTTAATGATCTCGTTGTCAGATTTTAATGAAAGGCTCTTTATTGAAGCTGGATGATTTTTCATAAGTTGACTCTCTATGTCTATGTCATCGTAAGGTGTGTCAGTTATGTAAATTCTTAACGGATGTTCCATTTATTACCATGGCACCATAATTTAAATATTTATTTATCCGGAAATGTCAGAAGAAGTTCAGTTTTATCTCCATATAACATGATAATGTTATAATAATGGAACTAAACCTATGAAGTCACAAGAAAAAAGAAATAGTTGATACCACTCATTACTAAGTGAACATAATCTTGTACAATGGAACTCTAGTGGATGTGAAAAGGAAACTGCTCATCCCGAATTCAAGCGTAACAATCCGCGGCGAAAAGATCGAACAGATATTCTCCGGTGTGGAAAATTTACCGGAGGATTATGAAAAAAAGATTGACTGTACCGGGAAATTCATACTGCCTGGTCTGGCAGACATGCATGTCCATCTGCGTTCCTCACTTTTCCAGGGACCGACATCTGACGCACCGAACAGAGCTATTACGAATGGCGGTCAGATAGATGATATTCTTGTCGCAAGACTCCACAGCTACCTCTACTGTGGCGTTACAAGTATTTACGACGCAGGGAACTTCGAGAACGTGATCTTTAAATTGAGGGACATGGAACGGAAAGGCGAGATAACAAGCCCCAGAATTTTCTGCACCGGAAATCTCCTAACCTGTCCTGAAGGGCATGGATCGTATGTAGGACTTGAGATATCTTCTCTCTCACAAGACGACGAAAAGATTAAGAGATTCATATCAAGGAAACCAGATTTAGCAAAGATAACTTATGATGAACATAACTGGGGAATACGCCCTCTTATTCCTATACTTGAAAGAGAAACCCTCGGATCTATCATTAGAAGATGTCATGACAACTGTTTGAGGGTAACGGTGCACGTATCGAATGAATACAGGGCTAGAGAGGCTATATATGCGGGTGCTGATGCATTAGCCCATCCAGTCATACAATCACCTATGACCCAAGAATTTGCGTGGCTTTTAAGTGAAAAAAAGATTCCAACTGTTACAACTCTGCAAATAGGTGAAGGTTATTCCCGCTTGGCTGAAACTCCAGAGTACCTCAAGGAAGGTTTCTACAGGGACTGTATAGAGGAGACGGAGAGGGAACGTTTGATGACAGTTGAATGCAATAAACAGAGAGAGAATATATGGGCAGCTTGGATGAAAATAATGACTCCTGTAGCACAAAAAAATTTGCTTACGCTCAGTGAAGCAGGTGGAATCATCGTGACAGGAACAGACGGTACTACAGGCCCAGATTTGCACCGAGAGTTAGAACTATTGCAGGAAGCCGGGTTGACCCCTCTGGAAATAATTAAAGCCTCAACTTACAACAGCGCTATTTTTCTCAACGTTGAGAGTGTACTCGGTTCGGTGGAACCCGGTAAATTTGCTGATCTAGTAGTAGTTGATCAGGATCCCTCTGTGGATGTGAAAAATCTCAGTTACATATCAACTGTGATCAAAGATGGAATCATAATAAACAGAAATAATCTAAAACTGCCAGTTAATAGTTAAAATTTTAACCTTATCTGGCTTTGGTAATTATTAGAATCAACATAAATAAACAATTTCCATCATTTTAGTTTATTTATAGCACTACTTTCAACAATCAGTTATAAATTTAAGGCATCTCTTCAAAAAAACATTTCAATAAATAACTTTATGTAAGAAATAATTATATACTTCAAATAACATAGCATATTCATGGTTGGTCAAGCTAACAAACCTACTGTCAGACAATTGGCACAAAGTAGCAGACTTTGGTTCTTTTTGATTGCCCTCGTGATGATTTATCCGGTATTTCTTCAGAACTTCGATTCTGAGGTATACTC
>JAJZXP010000105.1 GCA_021806345.1 Thermoplasmata archaeon
AGCAAGGGCCTCCTTGGGAAATACTCGCCACAGGATGTCATTGAACATCTCGCAAGAGTTTTCATGCTGAAGATCGGGGAGGAGTGGAAAATATCCGAAATACCCAGGAAATCCAAGATACTGATCGACAGCCTGGAGATTCCTATTATGCAAAACAGCGGGAGTTAGAGATTAATGTAATGTTTATATCAAATCCTTAATTTATCTATACTGAGGAAGATAGAATTGGATATTAAGAAAGCAACGTTAATAATTAGGACACTTATGGCAAAGTATTACAGCACTGTTAAATCATCGCAATTCATATGCCTGTTCAAGGTTAACTGGAAAAGAGAACAGGAGGCAATAATACTATGAACTCGGCTAATAACAATTATGACTTTGCATTCGTACTTGGGGGACTACCCACTTCTTATCCTTCCGGTGGGGAAGATATTATTTTCCAGTTATGCTGCAGGTTAAAATCTCAAGGTTATAACGTTGCATTAATTATAATTAAAAACGCAAGAAATTACTTGTACGAAATAAAAAAAGATCCAAAACTATTTCTGTTTAACAAACGAAGGCGCATTATAATCAGAAAAATAGAATACACAAGTACATTTAATAAAATTGGGGGTTGGAACATTTTACAAAGAATAAACAACGCTGGTTATGATTTTAGCATATTAAAAAACATAAAAACCTACTTTTTTAAAACACCAGATGAAATGAAAATATCCATAAAAAGAATTATCGCCACATCTTGGGTTACTGCAGATTTTACCAGCGAATATGTAAACAATCACAGCAGTACTGTTGGATATTACCTTGTGCAAAATAGAGAAGACGATCCAGCTTTTTCAGGAGAGTTAAGCAGGTATGCAGCTAACACGTATAATTTGAATAATCTAAGGAAAATAGTAATTAGTAAGGACACATACAAAACCTTTGAAAATGAAAATCCTCTTTTTTTTAATGTAGGTATTGATTATCAACTTTTTGTCTATAAACCGAATTTGAAAGAGAATCTAATTATGTTTCCTTTAAGAAAAAATGAATCTAAAGGGGCGAAATATGTACTTGAAGCAGCAGAAAACCTTCATAAAAAGGTTCCTAACTGGAAATTTTTAGCATTCGGGGATTATCCATTTCAAGTGCCTGATTACATTGAATTCCATCGCAATTCTAAAAAACAAGACATTTTGAACCTATATAGTAGGAGCAAGATATTTATTCTACCATCTTTAGTTGAGGGGTTTCCATTAACTGTGTTAGAAGCAATGTCTAGCGGCTGTGCGGTTGTTTCAACCCTTTGTGGTGGAGTAGATGAATATGGGGTTAATGATAAAAATCTATTATTTGTGCCAATAAAAAATAGCATGGACATTGAAAAAGCTGTTTTAACTTTGATTGAAAACGGACAACTGCTGGAAAAATTATCACGAAATGCTAGAATAACGGTTGAAAAATATTCTTATGATAGTATGTATAAACAATTCACATCTCTTTTTGGCTAACATGACTTTCCCTATAAACCCCCATGAAAATCCCAATGTCAATTGATCTGTCTTCTTTTCATGTTTCCAACTAAATGTAATGCGGAATTGGCATTTCAGCAATGATTCAGTCACTTTGCATATGGAAAGCTTTATTCATGGGATCAGCATGTTCAACCTGTCTATCGGCAGTTTCAGTAACTATGTTTGAAGGGACATGATATCAAATGGTTTTATGAGTTTCTGGATCTCCTGGGAAACAGTTGTCCACCGGTATATTTTCCTGCCCTTCCTGACCAGCACGACCTCACTTATCCCGGACAATTTATCCACCAGATCCTCATAACTCACCCTCATGTTATGGAAGTCGATCTTCCACATAACTGCCGCCATGATCTCATATGCGATGAAATTCACAACAGAGAGATAAGCATCCACCCTTCCTGGAAGCTGGTATCTTATCGGAGAGAGGGAAGCATCTCCCTTCAGGTACCTGAATGCCTTTTCCACACGATCCTTCTGGAAGTATGTCTTGACAATGTCCTTTCCTGACATGGATATATCAGTGCAGAAGAGAAGCGATCTGCCGTCAAGTTTTCTGGCCTTTGCCTCCTCTATGGAATCGATCTCATAGCCTCGTCGGCCCTTTGCAGGCCTTACTATTGGAGAAAGGGATGCTTTCATCTCCGATATGATCTTTCCTGATGTTGCCGATTCAAGCCTCTGGATGGCAAGATCCCTTTCAGTGCGTGTGCGATCCCTTTTCTCCGGATCAATGATAATCACGATCCTGCACGTGTGGCCGAATAAAGTTCCCGTTTCATCCCTGAAATATATTCCGCGTTCCCCAGGCATCTCCACTATGTTTTCCCTCTTTTCTATCATGGAATCCTCGTATTTCGAGATCCATGCAATAACGTCGGATGATGTATGAGGCCCGCCGGAAAGCACATGATATTTCTGTTTCAGCGCATAATCTATATTTGCCCTGCTCACAAAACCACGATCCCAGACCAGCGTGATCTTTTTCAGGTTCCAGCTGGAAAGGTTGTTCAGGGTCTCCCTCACGGTTACCTTGTCCGGGTTCGACCCGCTGATAGGATATCCTGAAAGAGGCATATAGTGATCCCTGGACACAAGAAGACCAAAACCTATGTGTGGTCTTCCTGTCTGGGCACCGTATCCCTTTTCGGCAATTTCATTCTCATGGCCATTCCACCTTATCCTCGTGATATCCTGGTAGAAGAAGTATCTCGGATGGTCAGATCCGATTATATCTTTCCATGCAGAGGAAAGACTGTGCTGTATCCTCGCGGAATATGATTCTTCCTCCTCGTTATTCCGGAAGGATAATGCATCCAGTGCAGAGAGAAAATAATCCTTTGTCAGTTTCTCCGGTTCCAGTGAAACCCACCTGTGAAGCGGTGACTGCCGAAACCATTCGCTTATCTTTGTCAGTGCTTTTCTGCCGGTGAGCTGGTTCATAGCCAGTATGAGGATTGCCATTGCCTTTTCTTCCCCAATGGAATCCGAGATGCATTCCTTCACATGGAACGATTCTGCGATTCTCCAGAACAATGCGATCTTTCCTGCAGGATACGCAGTGTCTATGCTTTCAAATCTTGATTCCGGTGCAATAACTTTCCCTTCTCCCTCCGTTTCCACAACACTTCCGAGATGCTTGATCACGTGTATCCGTGATTGCTTTTTCTCCTTGTCCCACCTGGATTCAACAATTTGTCTGTACTTCCTGCCACGGCTGGTTACGGTTCTCTCGAATGACATGCATACTGTACAGTGACTATGTTAATGAACATTCCGGTTTGATAACGTATCGAAGAATAAGCCACAAATCAGTATCCGGGAGCACTGTTACTGGACATAGTCACTGAAATGAACGATAGACAGGTTAAAGAAAGGTTTGAATGGGCTTTATGACGAAACGAGAACAGGGAAACCAAAGAAATATCCAACTGATCTCAAGGTTCAAATAGTGAAACTCATAGAGACCGATCCTCCACAGGGTCATGCAGTATGGAACGGTCCCTTAATAGCAGAGAAGCTTGGAGTATCCGATGATACAGTATGGAAGATACTCAGGAATGAGGGCATCCAGTTACAGAGGCACAGATCATGGTGTGTTTCCGTCGATCCGGAATTCACCATAAAGTCCGTGGATATTATCGGTCTATACATGGATCCACCTGACAATGCCCTGATCATATCAGTTGATGAAAAACCTGGCATACAGGCCATAGAGAGATCAACAGGCTATGTGAGAACAGACAGCGGAAAGATCGTGAGAGGATTCAAGTCCACGTATAAGAGAAACGGAACGTTGAATCTCTTTGCTGCACTGAATGTCATGACTGGAATAGTGAATTCAAAGACAACAAAGACAAAGAAGAGACCTGATTTCCTCAAGTTCATGGATGAACTTCTTTTGGAACTGCCAGAAATAAACTCGAAGGATCAGAAGGTAAAGGAGATACACGTAATACTTGACAATTACTGCACGCATAAAAGATGTGATGAATGATTGTCCAGCCACCCAAATGTGAAATTCCATTATACACCAACATCTGCGAGCTGGTTGAACATGGTGGAGATATTCTTTTCCGTACTTTCAAGGGAAACATTAAGAGGATCAAGTTTCAGGAGCACGGACGCATTTTCAGAGGCAATAACTGCATTTATAAAAGAGCATAACGGAAAAGCAAAACCATTCATCTGGAAGAAGAGGGATGTTAAGGGTTCCCAACTTAGAAATACTATCGGTAATATACACAATTAAGCACTAGAAAGCACCATAGAGAGACTGATAGCTGAGAACGAAACACTCAGGGGTGAGAATGAATCCCTGAAGAAGAAACTCCTTCTTTATGAGAATCCGCACACACCACCATCAAGACAGATGATCAACCCGAAGATTACAAATCCACCCGGAAAGAGAGGTGCCCCCCTGGGGCATAAGGGTGCAACAAGAGTACTGGGTGATCCTGATGAGGTCATCCATGTGACAGAGGAGAAATGCCCTGAATGCAGTCATGCACTTGGAACACCCTTAAGGACGGAGAAGAGGACCATATTCGACATTCCGCCTCCGCAGAAAGTGAAGATAATTGAATACGATCTTGACGTGTACAGTTGCAGCAACTGCGGATCAGAAGTGAGGGCGAAGCACAGGGATTGCCCTCAAACAGG
>JAJZXP010000221.1 GCA_021806345.1 Thermoplasmata archaeon
TTTTAAATGCGGCTTATCCTTAAGTTTTATTATGTTTAGAGTGCGGAGGGTGCGATTCGAACGCACGAACCCCTACGGGAATGGACCCTAAATCCATCGCCTTTAACCTAGCTCGACAACCTCCGCAGTGCTATCCTGCATTTATGGTGAGTATATTAAAAGTATTCAAAATTGACAGTGCTGAAGGAAAGTATCTTTCTCTCACTTTTAATCGTTGGCGTATATCTGATTATCTGGGCTTGAACATTTTTCTTGTAATACATGTAATACGTATAATACAAATTGGATAGCAAATTTTTATAGCGACATCTCAATAATTTGTCCAAACCTAGTAAAATACGGTTTAAATAACGCTTATAAATATTATCATATGGCAAAAGAAAAGTCTGAAAAGAAGCTAGAGACGGAAGAACAGTTAGCCATAAGGAAGGAGATTAGAAAAGAATGGAGTTCAATGGAGCCTAAACTCATTGAGATGGCGCATAAGCTGGAAGATAATGGCTTGATTGAGAACAAAGACTACATCTGGATTAAGTCAAGGATTTCAAATTTGAGCAAGCATTTTGATAAACAGTAATTTTTTTGAAGTTTGAGATATTGGTTTCAAAACTATTCGTATAAATATTTACTCAATTTCACCATTACACTCAATTATGCGATTTAAGAATTCTTTTGGTCTAAGTTCGTTTGCCATTATTAAATCATAACTATGAAGAAGCTGCGTTGTGTTTATCAAACAATAATTATTCCGTCTTGCTAAATCAATACATTCTCTTGAAAACGATTCTTTGCGTTCATTTGGATGTTTGCTCCTAAAAGCATTTGCTATTAGAATTCCCTTTTTATTTCGTTCTTTATCATCGACCAATTGAATGTGATCCATCAACTGCCTAGCTAGATCGACGTCCACTAATCCATTAGATGCCCTAACCTCTGCTATGAGTATTTCTGACTCATTCCTTATTTCTATATCGTGTTGGCCACTTTCTTCTTTCCACTGAACAGAATAACCTTCATCTTTGAGGATTTGTTCTAGTAAGGTTGCACATTCTTTTGAAAGACTCTTTCCTTCTTCATATAGGATTTTCTTCGCATCATCTAATTTTGAAAGTCTATTTCTTGCATGTTCAATTTCATTTTGAATTAACTTCTCAGTTTTTAATGAAATTGATTCATACCAAACTGGTTTTTTAATAGCTGATGAAAGTTGAGTAATTTGTTGAGTGAAAGCGTTTTGTAGCCTTTTCATTACTTTGCTTCTTGTGGATATGTCAAAATTTGGCAAAAATAATATTCTTCCTCTACCAAAGTCAATTTGAAATGAAATAGCTTCGTTACTCAAACTTCTTCCTATTACAACAATTTCCTTTTCTTCTTGCTTTTGAATGACTGCATCATAATCTGCCTCATAGAATACTTTTAGAGCTTCGTAGACCCTTGTACCTCTCACCCAAGATACTTTTTGTCCTTTTTTGGCAATCATTAATGGCATTTTTGAATTTGACAAATTACTCGAGAATCGCATTATGGTTTTATCAAATCCCACAATACAAAGGATGCCTCCAGCAAGAAGAAATTTTTTCAACTCTTGCCATTTATCTTCGTAAGTCCTATAGAAGGATGAATTTGAGTATTTTATGTATATAATCTCATAGTCGAAAAGGGTGGGTGAAGAGTTCATTGTACTTGCATAGGTAAAATTTTTTGAGTTTAGTCCAAACTTTGGTAAACTCCCTATTAAAAGTGTAGAGCACTTCCTTACTTTTGTGGTTGATATCTTACCACCTTGAAAATATGGATATCAAAGACTAAAGACTTCGTCGTCCCCACTAGTCTTACGTTGGGCATGGCCATTATATTTCTTAATTACTTCAATTAAATCATTCAGTCTAGTGTCATTAAACGCTCTTCTAGCTGCCTCCGCTTCTTCATTAGTGATAAAATAGAATCCTTTTCTTTTGGAAGGCTTCCCATCTTCATCTGGTGGATTAAAGTTTAATCTAAGTTCATCTTTTTTGGGCATTTTAGTTATAAAAATTCCAGGGATACTTGTTTTCTTTGTTTCCCAATCTTCAGCATGTTCAAACATTTTCTTAAGGTCTTCAACTTGTTTGTCAATTTTATCCGGCATACGAAAATTTATATATTTTACATACACATTAACTTTTCCATCGCCTTATGTAGTTCTAAATTCAAAATACCAAGGAGCTCGTGATTATGCTTTTGTAATATAGTCGATATAAACTATTGAATTCGTACAAAAATTTCCACGAATAAACCATAGAAAACAAAGTAAAGGCAAAAACTAATATATTCAGAAATATTGGTAATTTTAAGGCAAAACTATGGTAAAGTTCCTAGGAAAGAGGAAAAGGGACAAATACATTCCAACTGAACCATTGGAAATTTGGTTAAGAATAATTTCCAGAGTTAGCCTTTGGTCAATTACTCTGTTCTTGGTTTTTGTTATTGTTATATCAGTTGTAATGGAATCTCTGAAATTAGGGCCTATGCCAATTCCCATAGTCTATTTCTTAGAAGCGCTATTCATAATTTTTCTAATGACTCTAGTGCCAGCCATTCTATGGTTCTTGCAAGGCAGAAGATATTCGAGGAACAAACTAACTGAAAGTTTATTTAAGAATGACCAAAATTAACCACTCATGCCTTTATTTCATATCTACAAGGACAATTCCCCCCCTTCTCCCTCAGAAAAGACACTATATACTCTTCATTGACTCCAAGTTTTTCTTGAACTTTTTCCGATGACCATTCTCGATGACGTGCTTATCTTTGAAATTTGTGGTAAATTTATGAAATGTGGCATTTAATGAAATTATTTAGTATATTTAATTTTAACAAGTATCTATAATGGAATGCTCATCATAAGCCAAAAATTTATAGGCGCTTATCCATAAAATATTAAGAGAGACCTTGAGAGGTTAATTATGGGTTGGACACATTGGAATAAATTAGCGAATCAAACAGAGTATTATAGCGATGATATTGATTACTCAGGACCCGCAGTGTATGAACTTGGGGTGCTTAGGAGATATGGAAAATCTATAACTCCTGTTTATGTTGGAGAGACAGGGAATCTAAAAAAAAGGATGAAAGGTTACGCAATAACAGGTTCACATTTGAAGAGCTATGCAAATAAATATTGGAGAATGGGATATACAGTTCATTTCAGATTTCAATACGTAGATTCAAAAGAAGAAGCCAAGAAATTACAAGATGAACTTCTTAAAAGACATGGTTTGGAGAGATATCCTTGGAATAATAATTTCAGTAATAGTGATTAGTGGGGTTTTTCCGGAGAATGGAGAATTTGATGGTCAATTTTCATCTATAACATACTTGGGGAGGATGATGCCTATATTGGAGCAAGGATCAACATTTCAGATGAGAGTTTGGATAAAGGAAAAATTTCAAATAGTGTAAGTTCAACGCCTAATTGGTGCCTTCAGCAAAGGAATGATTTTTTGTAAACTATTTCAACTCTTCTTCTAACTTCACATTCTCTTTATTCTGGACTAGCCTCTTGCATTTGAAACAATAATGGCCCACCTCTACACTTCTTAGTTTCCCCACGGCTCTGACCACTACCATTCGTTTTTTGCAAACCCTGCATCTCACCATCTCAAACACCTTCTAAATAGACTGGTACAATGAAGAGGTACACTATCACTAATGTAAGGACAAAGACGACGAGCAAAATAAGAAGATTTTTCAAGAACGGGTTCAACAGCAGGATCACAGCAATCGCAACAATAAACCCAAACATAATGGCTAAAGATGATAAATCAGTATACAACCACGTATTCATGAATAGATGGTACTTCACTAGACCTTTCAGCACTAATATCCCAAAAGCGGAACCTGATATGAGAAGAAGGCCGAACCTTGAAAGTGCATTCATTACTCATCATCGTTCCAAGGGGTTTCGTCCTCTTCCCCAAGTAGCTTGAAAGGTTTTTTGTAATCAAAATAAGGGTTAGACGTACCCTCTTTGCCTTCATTTGATGGAGTATTTACTTCTTCCCTCTTTTGCGGTTCACTCTTCTGAACAGGCTTATACCTAATCTTTGCATGTGAATGTTTAACCACTTCTAGGATGAAATAGTCTCCCTCCCTGATGTCAAACATTTCCCTGTAAAATTTTGGGATATAAAACTGGCCCTGCCTGAATCTAGCGGATATTTCTCTGCCTTCAATTTCTTCTGGCATATAAAATAAAAACATCGACATATTTAAACGTTTACTTGAGATATCGCAGAAAACACGGTTTTACCTAGCATTACTAGTTAATACACTTTAGTTTAAAGGCAAATCAAGAGGTTTCTTATTGAATTAAGAAAATCTAATTTTGATTTTAATTAAAAACGGATGCTTCCTAGCTGGCTTCCACAATGAAAAAAACATTGTGGTTTATCCCAAAGTACTCCCAAATGATTTTCAAAGGAGCTCATGGTCATACCTCAATGAATCGAGTCAATAGATTATATTTCAAAGTGAATCTGAATCAAACCAGGAAATTATATGAATTGTAAATAATTCTATCAGGTATTCACCGGCAGAAATTATGTAGCACTTATATCATCTCATAGCTATATCTCGAAATTAAAGAGGATTTAAAGAGAGATGAAGCCCAAAACAAATCTGACTGGTTGCATA
>JAJZXP010000089.1 GCA_021806345.1 Thermoplasmata archaeon
TATTTTTACTAAGCGATTAATATACTCCAAAGACTGAACACTCTATATATAAATGAAACGTGAAAGCAAAACATTCAGCGTTGAACCAATTTTGACTTTTATAGGTACGCGGGGAGAGGCATACCCATAAATTATTCGGGTTTTTCTTAGGAGTGATCACATGATGGCCGTGGCCTTTGATCTAAAACAGTACTCCCTTCTCGAACCTGAGAAGATGGATCTGCTGATAAGGGAATGGTACATGACTCACCTTTATGATCCCATATCCCTCGGTGAGATAGCTCAGGAGGTGCTGGAATGATTACCTATTCAACTTCCCTCCAGCATGCACTTGACAATATATTCTACATGGACCGGAACAGGATATCATTGAAATCTACTGACAGGGATGTCCTGGAAATATTTTCAGGAGATGAAAAGGCAGTCCTACAGGGATTGAGAGAATTCCATCTCAGGCACCAGGACAAATCTGTAACCATCCATGATGGATCTGGCCTTGAAGTCAAGGTTTTCGATCTGTTCAAGGATCCAGACCAGGAGAACCAGAAAATCAACTGGAAGAAAAATCATAGATGGAAGGAAGGCAAGTTTCCTCAGGGAAGACCATATAGGAGGGAAAACTCATGGAAGAGATAAGAGTCCTTACCAGAGACAATTTTCCATCAAAGATCGATGAGCTCTTCCGGATTGAGATCAAGTCAAAGCAGCTTCACAAGCTCCCCGTTGGGTTTTATGATTCCTTAAGAAAAGAGATGGAATCATACGACCTAGAAATAAAGAATGCCCTTGAAAGAAAAGACATAGAAGCTTATGTGGGTCTAAAGGAACAGAAATCTGAATTTGTAAAGAATTTCAGGATGTTCTTCCAGAGAAGGTGGGAAAAAATTGCATCACTGGCACAGTATGACATTGACCAGGAGCTTCTGATGGTACTCAGCAGCTACGAGAAGGCAGCTGCTCTTGAATTCAAGACTGTTTACAATAAATTCTATGGCCAGTTCGTAGGTGGTGAACAGTGATGTATGTCTTTTCTAACACTACAACAATAAGAGAAGATTTCCATATATATGAAAGGGTACATTTTGAAAATCACTTTTCATATATACAAAAAATTCTCTTAAATTTGAAGGGTTTGAGACAAAACACTAAAGTAGATTATATATATAATTTATATAATCTTTTATTATTATATTATATTACAATATCATTTTTTTATTTTTTATTACTACAATTTAAATCAAAAAAGGAGATGATTCAATGAAAACAAATCCAGGAAAGATATATGGAGATAAATCATTCACTGTATCCTCTTACAGGATACTCACAGAACTGCACGATGAAGCCGTAAGGTTTGGTATACCTCTTTCGGAAACACTTACTGAAGCTCTCATTGGCAAGATCCGTGCAAGAGGAGGTTCCGGTATAGAAGCTATGCGTCTTCAGCTTCAGAAAAAGATGGAAGAGCTTGAGCTTCTTAAGAATACAATAAGAGACATTCAGAACAATATAGAACAGGAAGAGGCGAGATTAAGAAAGGTATATGACGCCAGGGAGATCAATCTTACGCTGAGACTTGGGCCGTCATATGCCCTGAGGGAACTATGCAGACATACGACATTCACCATAATGCCCAGGATAAACCGGATCTCTCTTGATGAACTGGAACCCGGAATGAGAATTGTTGAACGGAAGGAGAACTATGTCCTGGTTGAGATTGATGAAAAGCACATTCTACCTGATCCTGAAGGATTTATGAGGAGAATCAACAGTACCTTTGACCTTGAATTATTGACGAATGACATAATGAATAGTGCTCTCTTCCTTGGATACATTGAAGATTTCAAGCTGAGATATAAGGTCGGAGACTGGAAGACATACGTAGTGGAAAGACACGCCGATATCAGGAAAAATGTTATTGAGGAATTGAATGGAAGTAATTTTGAAGAACATTCACAGGAAATACGTGATACATCCCTACATTGTATCCCTTAAGGATACAGTTTTATGAGAGTCTTGAAAAACTCTATGATTTATTAAAGTTAATGTCTAACTATGCTTAGGCAGGGCTTAGTTGAGTATTGCCCCAAAATTTAACTTAATCCACATATTCCCATTTCAATGTCAGACAAACTCATAGCAGTAACAAAAACCTCGCGCAGGGAATCATCTTTTAGGATAACACTACCGAAGGAAGTTGCAGAGAAATTGAAAGCGTCGGAATCGGACCATATCGGCTTTTATGAGGTAGACGGGGAAATTGTAGTTAGAAAGATAGATTGAACTCTTTAATTTCTTAATTAAATCTCCAAGGCTTTTTTTGCTCGAATCACTGTAGTTCTCATATAATTCAATATCAGTATTATTAACCAGAGTCCTATTTGAAGTGTAACATAATATGAAGAATTATCGGATTTTAATTTAGCTTCTTCATAAATGCTATCGAAAAATTTGTTACCTTTATCATTGGGCTGAAGCCCATTTCATTTGCACTTTCTTCAATATTTCCATAAAATTTCCCCCTCCCCCAATGGTTCCTCAATTTATTATTTGTACAATACGAAGCAAAAACTAGTCTGCATGTTTCATTGTTTAGAAGTTTCAATCTAACAGTAAAATTCCTAGGGACTTATTTCTGGCCCTTGATTTAGTTGTTCGAGAAGTCACTCTATGCTGAATTGTTCTAATTCTTTTCATCAAATGTGAAGGCGTTATGTACATTCCACAGACACTTTGCCTTCAAAAGACCTACTATTTCTATTTTGTTTTTATTTAATAATTTGGCAAGAGCATTATCATACATTTGCTTTCTTCCCTAAATTTGCCAATCCAAAACTATTCCGTTTGTATTTGTTAAAAATAGACGGTTAATCATGGATCAATTAATTTTCAAGACGTCCAGTCAATTGAAGAACAGAAATGTTCAAGGAACTTTCAGTAAGATATTCGAGGAACCCTTCATAGAGAGTTCTGCCATCTCATAATTTGCCATTACAGATCAATCACTTTCCTGACCTGTTAACTTTTGGAGTAAAACTTAACGTCTTTTAAATACCATTTACATGAAACCATATGGCCATAAACAAAGAAGCGATGCAAACCGTTAAGTTTTGATGGTGACTTAACAGATGTATTGAGATCCATTGTAAGATCATCAGAAAAGTTTCAGGTAAGAATTCTAAGGCCAGTTGAATTTGAAATTATAAGGAATGCCATGGATCCTGATACCAGAAGAATATGCACTTCTCTTCTTCTTACAGGGATGAGATATGCTGAATTGCAGAGATTTAGAGAAAATCCTGACTGGTTGGACGGCAAATTCATATTTCTGCCAAGAGGTTCAATGCTCAAGGTAAAGGCAAAGCAGAGGGAAAGAGCAATCAGATTATCTGATATGGGGAAAACTCTTCTTCCTGATCTTTTCCAGGTACCGCATCAATTACCCGAACTACCTGCCCTGGACATGAAATTGAGAAGACTCTCAAAAAGGATCCTCGAAGGAGCACCCATAAACAACAAAACTTTTAGGAAGACATGGGAATCGTGGCTTGTGTTCTATTATCCAGACAAGGCATTGCAGATAGCACTGAGCCAGGGGCATACCACAACAACCCAGTATGAGCATTACCTGAATATTCCATTTGAGGAAGATGACAGGAAAGAAATGAGGAAATGGGTAGAGGGGTGGGTATGAGATAGAATCCAGAGAAAGTTAAACAGCGCGAGATCTTCTAGGATAATAGGCTAATTTTCTAGGCTTCCCATCTTGCACACCTAATACTTATAACAAATATACCAGGCTACCAGTGACAGTGTCATTTAAGGAACTGTGCCGTATCACGGTAAAATTAAACATATTGATTTCCAATGGAGTTCATTATACATAAAATTATTATACTAATAAAACAATAAAGGATTACCAATTGAAGTTTGGAAACATTAGTTTCCAATGTATGAAAAATACGGATGTGACTAAAAATTCGAAAATAACTGTGTCTTTGCTTTCCATGAGCTGGTACAGAAGAAAAGATCCGAGAGTACCTCTGGGAATGGCCTATATATATTCTATTCTGAAAAATACATTTCCTGAAGATCAGATTGACATAACAATGATAGAGGTAGATGTCAGAGATAACCTTACTAATTCAATTCATCATATTCTGGCACTTAACCCTGCTATCATTGGAATCGGAGTGTATGCATGGAACTCAAATCAAACAAAAACTGTCATTAAATCCTTGAGAGAACTCGGGTTTGGCGGGACTATTGTGCTTGGGGGACCGGAAATTACCTACGGAGGCAATGAACTTAATGAAGAGTTCCCAGAGGTACAGTTTTTTGTTAAAGGATTTGGGGAGATGGCGTTCACGAATATTATTCAGTATCTTAAAAGCAACAGCTGGAATGATATTCCTGGAGTTTACAGGACCGGTGAAGAGATCGGAAACGTACTTGCTGATCCAACAACAAGCGTGGCATCATCACCTTTCGGCAGAGATGACATGATAAAAGAGCTAATAGGAAACGACTTCGCCAGATGGCAAACACAGCGTGGGTGTGTTTACCGTTGCACATTTTGTGCATTCAAGATGCCAAATAATGGAATGATTGAAAGTGAGTTAGCAACTGTGGAATTTGAATTGAAAAAAATTGCGGAAGTATCTCCTAAGAATGTGGCAGTTCTCGATCCTGTTTTCTTTCTTAACAAAATGAGAGCGTTGAATGTGCTGGGGATGATGAAGAAGATCACACCTGAAACAACCTACAATCTACAAACCAGATTTGAACACTTGAATGCCGACACAATTGAAAAAATAGACCCGGATCATATCATCCTGGAATGTGGCCTGCAAACTCTGGATCCAGAAGTTCAGAGAAGAATCAAACGGGTCAATAACAGAGAGAAGGTTAATGAGGCCATAAAAAATCTAAATGCGAGAAAAATAAGATTTGAAACCCATCTAATATACGGCCTTCCCGGGCAAACGATGGACTCATTTGCTTCAGACGTTATCTCGCTTAAGCAGATGGGTTGTAACAAGCTTAGGATTTTCCCTCTTTCTTTGCTCAGAGGAACTGAGATTGAGGTGGATGCAATCAGTGGAGAGATTACATTTGCTCCGGTGTTTCCAAGAGAGGTTATTAAGACTGAGTGGATGGATTTGCATCAGGTATACCATCTCAAAGAACTTCAGAAATACTTGGAGGACAATGGAAATATAATGGATGAAGAGTTCATCAATAAGTTGATCGAAGTTTCAAAGGTGACTGAATGCCGTTAAAGATTTACAGAGGGGGGACTTTGAATGAAGAGGGAGAAAGAGATCAGCTTTCGCAGCTCTTAGAAATAATCAGCAATAATTTTGACGATCGTCACGCAAACGTCTATCTTGTTGTTGATCCTAAATTTCCAGTAGGCTCATACCCTCAAATTGATTCCCTGTTCTATAGGGAAGGAAGAATTGTTATCCTCGAATTGAAGAATATAAAGGGCAAATTTAAGCCGGCTACGGGAAGTGATGAGTCATGGACGGCCATAAATGCTGATGGAACAGAGAGAATAATTGGCAAACAATACAAAAATCCTTTTTTTCAGGTGGACTCGCAGAGGAGTTTTCTTATAAGTTATTTTGCCAAAAATATAAGAAAACAGAACGTTAATAAATATAAATCCTTAGGCAAAGAAATTGGCGATAAAATAGGAGGCTGGATAGTTACCGCCCGTGACTCCGAGCCAACACTTAACAAGCATCCAGAACTCTTCTGGAGCAAGGTCGTTCCACTTGATAACGTAATCAAGGAGCTGTCACACATTGGCACGAGAGATGATGACGCCATAACTGAGGATGAGTTTAAAAAGCTACTGAAGCAAACTAATTGCATAGAAACCAATAAGAGAGATACTTTTTTAACTGGTGTCGTGCCGAAGTTTGAAAGTGGCTGGTCTCCTGTAATTGAAGATATGATTGCTTCTGAAAAACCCGAAGAAATAAGAAAATCCATAAAGTATTGCAGAGAACTTTCCTTCATAAATTATTTTGACAACTATAACATGATAGCCCCATCTCTTCCTAAGAGTGTAAGAGGAGAGGTCTATTCATTACTTTTTGAGTGGCTAATAGAGTTCCCTGAAAAGTTCAATAGGGGAGATGCTCGAAAAATATCAGAAAATGGAATCAAGGACGAAGATCATCAGATAAGGGAACAAACTTTGAATTTTCTATTGTCTTCTCCATACGGGATAGACACCAATATAGCTGATGATTTGGAGAGTGGATTACAAAATGAGAACTTCTTAAGTAATGTTCAGCTGTTTGTTGAGGCATTCTGCCAGATAAACGATAAAAACAAGGCATCAAGAGTCTTAAAGTCTTTTTACGAAGAGCATCTAAAAGAGCAGTTTTTTCACTGTGCGTTGAAGTTCAGGAATCTGAACGACCAATTATTGCCGAGCGATAAAGTTTCTTTCAAAAGAAATAATCGGGAAGAATATAAAGGAGCCATGGAAAAATCCTCTAGCTATACCAAAGTTGTGAAAACGTGGTTAGAAGCAGCTTCAGAAATTAGTTCCAAGGAGCTTCAGGAATGCTGCCTGTTACATTTGCGGGAGGTTTTAGGGCGTTTGCAGATCGACTTTGAATCTGAATATGACGTAGCAGACACACTTGAGGAAACGATCACCTCCTTGGGAACTATGAAATACTCGGAAGCCGCAGATGATCTTCTGGAGATAATGTCTAAATTTAAATCAATAAGAGTCAAATTAACTGTCATTGAGGCCTTGGGCCAGATCGGGAATGTAAAAGTTATTCCGGAACTTCGCAAGTATTTGTTTGGGAATGGAGAATATGATCCGCACGATGCTAAACTTTTAAAAGGTCAGGCTTCAATAGCGCTTGCAAGGCTTGGAGATTCAGAATCATTTGATACAATATGGAACGATTTTGCCTTGGAAAGCTGTTCTGATTCGAAAGAGAAGTTTTACTCAAAAATTTTATTTGAAAGTCTTAAGACTATGGACGTCAAGAAGTTAGAAAATATGCTTTGGAATGAGGTCGAAAACCGGAATTATTCTCAGCAGTCTTTTTCGTTCTTTGCCGATTTTATCAAGGAATGTGCGTCCTCGTATACATTCGAAAAATGCAAAGAGCTTGTTCTAGATCCAAAATTTTTCTCATATGACGTATATTGTAGCCCGGGTGGAATTCTTAAGTATGCAGTTTGGAAATACGATGATCTCAAGAAAAAGGGCGAAAAACTAGGTCTAGAATTCCTTAAAATGGAAAATTTAGGGCTTCAAGAAATAGGTTTATCTATAGCTGAATCTTATTTTTTGAAAAATCCAGGCAAACTCCCAGACTATGAAAATATTGAGTCAGAAGAAGCACAGGGTGTTATACGAGAAATATATGTAAAACTCAAAAGGCAGGATAAGATTGAGATGTTTTTTCAGAAATCTAAGGAAAAAGATCGGCGGCATCTATTCTATTGTCTAGAAAGAATAATTCCGGAAATGCACTTTGAATTCTATAGCGTTGTCAAAAATCATAGGGTTATAGATAGTGAATTTATTGTTGGTAGCTTAGGAATCTACTTGAAAACTAATGAAATCAATGACGGCATTGTCTATAATCACGATTACAAAAATATCTCTTGGAAGAGCATTACATATATGAAAAAACTCAAATTCGATAAAAGAACCATAGGACTGGTATTTGGTTATGAGGATGGCGGCAACATAGATATAACTCTTATTTCCGATTCAGCAATGGAATGGGATTACCTTAAGGGACATAGGACAAACGAATCCCCAGGACTGAATAAATTATTTGAGAATTTTGAGAAGACCAAGGAAGGCAGTGAAAAGCCCGAGGTGTGTTTTGAAAGCGCTGATTTGTTTAAAGATATTGAGGCCGTATTCACGAATTTACCGACACATTATGGATTAGAAGAGGATAAAAATAATATAATAGCCAAATTCGAAAGTGAATTTAACCCTGAAAATGTGTCGATTGAATGAGACGAACATATCTTATAGATATCATTTACCATATGACTTTAAGACATAAGTAACCTATCCATTAACAAACATCAGGTTGTGTAGCAACCCTTTGCAGAATCCTGAGGTTTCAATCCGGTCTTTCCTCTTCTGGAATATCATTTGCCCAGTAGGTCTCTTATCTGAGGAAAACCCTGCTTCTGAATTGCTTCTTCTGAAGTATTCCCTCAGATATACAATTGGATCGTTCATGAATCTTCTTGTGATGTCCCTCCACCCTTTCTATACCATTATCCTGGAATTCTTCTTAGGTATGATGAATATCCTTGTGTTTTCAGAGAAATCATCAAGTATAATCTGGCCTGAATATTACCTGTCCAGTCTTATGCTGTCAGGATATATCCTGAGTTTTGAGATCATATCAAGGGCTTTCCTGTACGCATCCTTATCTGATCTCATTGGTACTGCCTAGCCGATTTACATTCTTGTATTAAGATCCATTAAGGCGAAGGAGTAGACAAACTGCCCTTTCTTTACCGTTTCTCCCTGTTTCTCCCTCAATGACCGGTAGTGCTTTGTGACCGTTAGGGAGTAGACTGTCCCATAAACAACGGCGTCACATTTTCCGATCTCTTTCCTCATCGGGGGTTCCATGCCATTGTATAATTTAGATAATCTAATGCGGCAAAGATCCATGTCTTGTGACCACTAGGTCATGAAATAGTATTGCATGGAAATTTTTGGAGAACCGCATATTAGTGAAAAATATTTACCAAAATAAATGCCAGGTGTAAGATATTTTTGTATATTGTTGAAATAATGAGGAAAGTACCTGTCTATGCATCAATTCTCTCTTTTAGAATCTTTCTATAGATTTTGTGATCTGGTAATTTTTTTGTATCGGACAGTTCCTTTAATCTTTCCTTTTCTTTTTTCAAAATATGCTTTTCGTCGAGAGCTCTTGCTTTAAGAATAAGTTCAAAGTAATATGACATAGGTATAGAATCTGATACCTCTTCTTCTTTGAAAAACTTTGGGAAATCCATTATTACACCAACATAGGAATCAGTGAGGTCTAAGTCTCTTTGAAAAGCCACCCTATAATTTTTAAATTTATAATGAAGTTCGTTAGTTTCAACGAAAGTTAGAAGATTATTCCCTACCTGCCAATAGGTGCTTGGGCGAATTTTGTTCTTAATCTTCCCATTTTTTAGCAAATTTTTGCAATTACTAATGAGATCAATATATTGTGAGTTGAATTTTTTTACGGACGCAAAGTTGGTAGATGGGATCTCACCTATTATGTCTTCCATTGCTAGCATCACTGATGAATGGTTTTTACCGTTGATATCTTTAACCCAGACAACTTTAACAGGAATTTTGTCCATATTACGATCACCTGCCTAGAAAGTCAAATTTGAACCGCTTTCTGTGAACAGTTTCGTCAGTATTTCGCTCTGTATCTTAAATACTTCAGTTGCCGTTCTTGGTTCCGTAGCATTCGATTCTGCATATTGAATTAGCGCAGAAACTATTACACGTGCAACGTTGTATCTCAGCAGTCTTCTGTCTTTAGTTCGATCAACTTTTAATGCAAGAGGGTGAGACAAGTTAAGCACTACAGCTTGATTCACGACATCTACCCAACTTTCTCGAGGATCTTCTTCCAGATACATAGGGATTATAGCTAACCCCTTCCTTTTTCTTATCACTTCTGTGCCCTTCATGTTTCCATGTTCTTTCTCGAAGTATCCTGGCCCGCTATCCGGGCCAGCTGTTGTTACCCCATTGCCTGAATCTCTGCCACCTTTGGTACCAGTTGTATTTTGACCTCCCTCTCCTTCTTCGATATATTTCTCTCCCTTGGGATCTTTAATGGTTGTTGTGCCTTTGAATCCCTCTGACCATGGATTCATCCATGAAAATTCGGGTAAATCCAGAATTTTGTTTAATTCTTTGGTTATGTCAATTTCTATAATTGGGCTTTCTTCATCAACTGGTTCAGATTCTTGGAGCAAATTATTCTCTTTCGCCCAAAGATATAATCGCCTCCGTGCCTCCGTAAACACCTGATTTCGCAAAGGAGTCTTTCTAAAATCTTCTTTGTTTGATGTCAACAAATCTGATATTTCATCGGCTTCCACAATGCAGATTAATCTATCTTTATACTCCGTTTTGACGTCCCAAAAGAAATCAGGAATCTCACATTTGACTCTTTTACCATAGGCTAAATACAAAACATTTAGCATGTCATTTGGAAGGTCTTCATCTGCTAGCCATATGTGAAAGGGGAATCGGTGCCTATTGATTTCAAATATATCATTTTTTTCCGCCGTTAATTTTGGTTTCCACGGTTTTATTTCATCATTATTTACTAAAATTTTTAAGCCATTTATTAAATTCCAGTTATACCAGTATCTAATATAATCAACAATTTTATCTTTGAGTTCTTTAAAATCATCTGGTGAGAGCGTAACCATATAGCTAGTTCCTTGAGACGTAATTGTTGGAATCTCTTTCTTGTAGAGTAATTTGTTACCTTCCCTATACATTACCGACTTAAGGGGACCATCTTTGCCAAATGTTTCAGTAATAACTGATGCGCCTTCCCAAGATGCCAAATATATTTTAGCACCAACTCCTGCAAATCCTATTCCCTTTGATTTGTCTTTACTAGAGAGCGCAATTGTATGGTAATTCTCGAAGGTGTTAGAATCCATTCCTTTTCCATTATCCACCAATTCATAAGTGTTCCCATGATCGTCTAGATATACATTCAGTTGTGTTGCCCCTATATCTATTGAGTTGGCGATACTTTCCACTAATACTACTTCTGATGGTTGCTGTTCATACATGCCTAGAAAGTCTTCTAGGGCATGTAGCAGATTCACTTTCAGTTCCATTGCGGTCATTTAAACACCCACCAGTCCTGCACATGCATATAAGTCAATGATTTTGAAACACAAAACCCCAGGCACTTAAAATTATTGAAAATACACATAGATTTTCTCTTAGGATAAAAAAAGATAAGATCCAAAAGAACTACCCTTTGCATACGGGCGTTGTTGAAATTCATTTATCTTTCCTCCTGGTCAAGTTCATCTATGATATCCCTATAAATCTCTGTGAATGCTTTTTTTCCACCTCCGAATTTTGAGGCGGAGCCATTCTGTGCGTTCCAGAATGAATCACCAAAGTGTTCATTCATAGTAGATAGTACCTTGAGGAATTGTTCCTTTGTTGGTAAGTTTCCAAGATTTCTCTTTCTGGTTAACAACAATGGCAAAAAGAGATGCAGTGAATAGACACCCGACGTTTTCATCAGGAGATAGTTACCCCAGTCATCATAAGATTCAGGACATAATTCCGTAATTGCTGACCAATAGTTATTGATTAGTTCTATTACATTACCCATGGTTAGACCAGCATTCTGGGCAAAATCCAAAACCGGACCCAAGGAGTCAGTGAATGAACCCTGTGACATTGGTGCTTCATCGTGCCCATTTGGCGGAATTATTAGATTCTTCCACGGCCCTGATTTGTAGAGTTGTTCGGAAATATATATTTCGTACGGAACGTAATCCTTCTTTTTCAAATCCATGGGAAGTTTAGTATTAGGTCCTATTGGTCCTTTCTCTACTTGTTTTACTTTGTATATGTACTGATGCGCAAGATCTGTTCTCGGCCTTTTTAACTGAGTGTTTATAGTATAGAACTGCATCGCCTCTTCGAGCCTTTGATCTTCTGGACTCTTGTCTGGACTCCAAATTAACAAGGAAATCGGAACGTCAAAATCTTCACTTTCTCCCAATAGCCTCATTTTATATGCTTCACTGAAGCCAACTGTCCTATGTTGTCCATCGACAATGTACAGTGGTGCCCCATCAGGTAAGGAAATATTTCCTTCTTTTACAACGGGCTCAAAATTTCTCCTTAAATATATTAGTATATTTGTTGGTGAAATACCATTTTCATTATCTGCTATAAAACGAGCGAATTTCCTTGCCCGGGTAATCGAGTGTTCCCTTTGGTAGCCATCGGAATTTGAGATTGAGTATTCATCGATCTTTAAGCTTCCGTTTTCATACAGTTCTGCTAAATTTCTAGCACTAACGAATCCAGTTATTATTTTTCTTCCATGCTGAGTGCCTACGGCACCTCTTATCAACAGAGTCATACCTATCAATTCTATAATCAAAAATCATATTTAAGTGTTTGGTTTCAGAGTTTGGATATATAGTTTTGATTTAATGTTTTGATATACCCACATAACCTAAAAAGTAACATCATGAATATAGGGCCCACTTCGTGCAGATGTCTGCAAATTCTAATTTTGGAATCTGATTCATAGATAAATCTAAAATTGGAGTGTATAATGAGTCTATCTGGTTTGGAGCATTTGTGAAAGGACCCAAGAAAACTTAGTATCTATGATAAAACAAGAAGGTAGGGAAAATTGTTACTTCCGAGGTTTTTTCATTACAACAATGTGTTCATTTAGCATCGTACTGCTAGTTTCTCCAGCAATATTCGTGGGGCTGTTCTTCATAGGCATTCTCTTGTTCGGTATTTCTCGAATGTGTGTGGCAACATATTCAAAACCATTGGCGTCAAAGAAATCCTTTATTGCAATGGAGGTTGGCAACAAAACCGAGTTTACAGTCCTGTTTCCAACTACGTAGCAAGCAAATCCCCCTTTTCTAATCAGTTTAGAAACGTTCTTAATTGAAGAATAGAGGTCCGAATAGAATGAGGCAACTTCTAAAGCCCTTTGTGGTTTATTTTCGTAGATCAGTTGTATTGCAGCATTAAGAAATTTGGATGGGAATTCTGGCAGTTCCTTGAGCCTCTTTCCTCCCATCAGCTTATTATCAATGTTTTCTCCATTGATTAGAGATAGCCATTCCGATGAGAGTCTGGAATACTGACCATATGCTACGGTTGTATGAGAATCCCCATAAGGCGGAGAAGTAACAACAATGTCTATGGAATCCTCCGGAAGTTCTTTACATGGAATATCAGATACAGAGTTTAGACCTAGTATTGTTGCTTTAGGATGCTTTTCCGACTTTTTGATCATCTCATTAAACTGAACATACCCCTTGAAATTTCTATCAAGTTTAGATGACATTATTCTGTACGGGTCAGGAAAATGGGTTTTCAGTTTGTAAGGTGCATACCTAAACAATTTAAATTCACCTTTCCTTGTGTTTGAGCTCTCCCTTGCAGTTTCGCTGAATGCTACTTGGAAGAATTTACGAATATGGGGATCTTGAATTTTATCGATATAGTACCTAAACTTACCTAGAGGTTCTAACACTTCACTTTTAAACCATGTATCAACATTCCTAATTTCTGGAATGTTCACTTTCAGGTCTTTATTGTATATGGCAAATTTGAAATTGCCGATTTCGTTGGATAAATCATTGGGGATTAAAGAATAGTCGGTTTTAGACTCAGCTATGAGCCTTGCTAATGGATTGATATCGGTGCCAAAAACATCTAGCCCCTCCAAAAGGCCTTCCACAAGTGAGGAACCAGTGCCACAATAAGGATCGTATAGAGTTTTAGCTGACTGACCATACAGACGTATCAATTTTCTTGCCACCTGAGGTATCATTCTAGCAGGGTAGTCATGATATACATGGGTGTAATCCCTCGTGGAAAAACCATTAAATGTCCAATCATCAGTGTCCATTTTCATCATACTATCGTCTCAATTCTCCTGAATAGTTCTGGTAGATGTTTCTCATATACCCTGAAGCCGGTACCATGATTTCTTGCATGGGATACGGCATCATGAAGCCTAAGGTCTATCAGTATGACCTCATTATTGATCTGCTCCCTTATAATTGATGCGGAGGTATCTTCCAATAGTTTTGCAGTATAAAAATGAAACCACTCCTGATCTCCTCTATATTCGGTTTTCGCATAAGCCAAGATCAGTGCAGGTATTTTCCTTTTGAATTGCTCTTCTAGGTCATTAAAATTCCATTTAACTAAGACATTCCCGTCAAAATGCCTGACTGAAACCGATTCATCATCCGTATGAAGAAAGAGACCGGCACTATTTGGCTTAAATGACATTGTAAAGTAAAGCCCCAGGCGGCCATTTTCGTCTGGAGTGCCGTATTTTTTCACTGCCTCCAATGGATCCATTACCCATGCCCATCTATTAAAGGTAAACAGTGTAATCAAATTGGTTGAATCGTCTCTATGTGCCTTCAGCTCTATCTGGCCCAAGTCTGGCAAATACAAATTATTCTCCTGTATGCCTAGGTAAGTTTCCAAAGTTTTGCCCACTCCAGTAGGCCCACTCCTAAGGGATTTCACATATCCCCTGTCCTTTAAGGCTGTGAACCTCCCTATGAACTCCTCCAATTCCATTTAGATTTCAACTGCATTAGGAGAAATCAGGGCATAAATCTGTCGATCCTCAATTTATATCTTTGCTCGTAATAGATCTTTCACTTCTATTGTTAATAAATTTCCAAATAATGAGGAGCTGGCATCCTACTGGAAATTTCTGACAATTTGCCTCTCGTCTTCTGTTTCATATCCTTTCCCTTCTTACTTTCATTAACCTATGAATAACATCATTTCACGGCCGGAATGCAAGCAGATCTCGCCTGCTCATTTTAAACGCAGGAAATTACAAGATTACAGATTTTAAAGCAGGTTAGAGTTACATCATGATACTCGCCCAGCATAATCATTTCCGGCATATTTTCTGCATGCTTTATCATAGTAAAGTTACCGTAAACTATGAAATCCAGCTCATTCTTTTTTTATTAGTATGTCAATTAGATCGTTAATTTGCTCATCATTAAGGTCAGTAATTGAATTAAGACCTAATTTAACTAAGAAATTAATTACAGCCTGGTATTGCGATTTAGTATTGGTTAATGATTTAATTTTAGATATTTGCCTAGATCTGGTAGGTGCATTTTTAGAACCTGATGCTACTGGTATAGATAGGAATTCTGGTGCCCCCAATTCATGAATATCGTCCACAGTTAAAGAAACAGGCTCTTGAGACCCATAAGCCACTTTAGCTTCCTGGATTTCCGGATATTCTTTGAGCATCTTTTCAATAATCTGAATCATGGTATTAAGAACCTCTCTATTGTCTCTGTTACTTTCCATCCTAAACTTTTCAAGGGTGTCTGTAATATTTTTTTCACTTTTAGCTCTTCTTATTGAGCTATAAATTGATAGAAGTATTGGAACGCCATTCCACAGAGTTTGCAACAAAAATGAGATATCAACTGAGTTTCTCGATTTTATGATATTTTCTACTTTTACACTGGACAGTTCCCTTTTGTCAACCGCCTTAATCAAGTTTTTAGCTATAGAGGCAGAAGCCCCGGCAGATGCAGCAATAAGTTCTATCCTTAGTATTTCCTCATGTCGGTTTGGTTTGTCATCAATTTCCATATATCTTCCCTTTTTTATATCATTGGTAAATTCGCAATATTTATCAAGGCATAACCTTTAGGAGACGGAATCTTTCATTTATGTATAATATATCGTTATATGAATTTTTCCTAACAGAACTGATTCAGATAATACAAAATAATTGGCCTACTCAGGGCAACTGAGTTCAGTGCCACAAATGCTGGCTTCCCTACTGTTTTTACTAATAGTGGTTCAATGAGAATAGCTTTTCCTAGCATAATTCATGAGAACCCATAACTGAATCTTTACTTCCACTTTGAATTCTAAAGAGGAAGTAAAGGATAACCCTAAAGAAGATTAACTGAAATGGTGATGCTCAAAATAGAAACTTCTATGGGAATACAGTTTCTTCCTATGTGGACATATATATTCGTTTTGTTTGGAGATAGGTGCCGTTGATGGGGTATTCACTAATTTTTATATAAGGGAAGACATCCGGAAGGCAAAGGATTATGGCTAATATATTATAACCCGAAAACGATTTTAAAGTCTGAAAAAAATTATTAAAGGCTGTTTTATATGAACTCAGTGGATAATCATACCAAAGAACAACGCAGTCATAATATGTCTATGATTAGGGGCAAAGGTACCAGACCGGAGCTCTTGATTCATAATGAGTTGCTTAAACACAAAGTCCAGCACAAGATGTATCCAAAAATTCCCGGAAACCCTGACATAATTATAGGAGAGTTTGCTGTTTTTGTTAACGGATGTTTCTGGCATAAGTGTCCAAGTTGCTTTCGTATGCCTAAAACAAATACGGAATACTGGGAAATGAAGATAAACAAGAACGCAGAGAGAGACAAAAAAAATATAGAGATATTGGAATTCAAAGGCTATATTGTCAAAACAGTCTGGGAACATGAAATTAAACAAGATGTCAGCAGAGTTGCAAAAAGAATATTAAATGGTTATTTCCCTGGACATTAGACTTTTCTGATATTCGGAATGCACTTTTCCAGTGAGCAACTGATCTATCTCAAAAACAGCTTCTGCTACTGCTTTTCCAAGAAGAGGCGGTACTGCATTGCCGATTATCTCCCTCTGTTGCGCATATGTACCTCTGAACTTAAACCAGTCAGGGAATGACTGAAGCCTTGCTCTTTCCCTGTTAGTGAGACGGCCCCTGGTTCTTTCATAATGATACCCATGCGTTCCTCCTCCGCCGTTTGCAGTAATTGTATAAGCCGGCTTGAGAGGATGGATCCTTCTGTAAATCATGCTAATATTTTTGCCCTCAACTCTCCAGCATTCATGACCGTAAAGGAATTTATAGTTTTTATCTGGAGGGATAAAGTAAAGCCTCGATAAAACACGCGGATTGTCAATGGGAACTGCACAACTAATGTCAGACTGATCTTTTATGCTACAAACCGGAACTCCGCTAAATTTAAGGAAATCTAGAACCTCTCTGTGTTCTTTCATTGCTTTCGAAAGAACCTCAAAAGAAAATTGAGTTGAATTTGCTTCACAGTAATTTTTATGTATTCCTTTTTTCAAAACCTCTGCATTTTCTTTAGTCCACATTTCAAGTTCTGGAATATTGTTTTTCATTTCATAGGAAAGCCACTCTTCCATTATGTTTCTGTATCTGTCCTCGAGAGCATCCAGAGGTTTACCTTCAAATACCTCTATGGATGTAAGGGGGTAGTTGCTAAAAGACAGCCCTTTCCCTTCTATCTTTGATGAGCATATCTTCTTGATTTTATTCGAAAGATACTCTGCCGAAAACCCAGACAAAGTTTCAAGAAGGTCTTTCCTCACACCGACAATTATCACTCTTTTCCTTTTCTGGGCTACACCTACAGCAGAAGCGTCCGCAATTCCCTGATAGGCGAGGAAATATGCGGTACTGCTACCAGAAAATCCATTTCCTGCAATTCTTTCTATATCCTCAGCATGAAGGGATAGGTTACTAAAATCCTCTCTTATAATATCCCATGTAATCCCTTTATTATCGGATATTATTCCTGGCACATTTTCAAAGACAAAGAATTTAGGTCTGAGATATATTAAAGCCTTTACAAAATAGGCGTATAGTCTTCCTCTTTCCGTGGATATACCGGCATTAGCGCGTTCGTTACCCCTTGCCATTGAGAAATCTTGACATGGAGGACCGCCGATAACAACATCTATGCTGGGAAAAAGGGATTGAAGCTGCCTAAAGTCTAGATTCTGTATGTCACCACTCATGAACAGAGGTTTCTTGACTGGGACTTCATGGAAATTTTTGACTTTTTTTGCTTCAAAATTTTGCGTGTATGTCTCTGCAGCTGCTACATTTATGTCGCTTGAGAACTTTATGCTAAAATGGTGGGACATGGCGAACCCCAGATCAAGTCCACCGCATCCTGAAAACAGAGATATTACATTAAGTCTACGGCTTCTATTATCCGGGTGGGTCATATTTACCAATCCATTCTTTGCTTAAAAATCTGCTGCTCATTCCTACTCTTCTCCCACATCGGAAATAGGCTCTGTATCTGCGAAGTAATAAGCATTTGAGCCCTTGGGCAACCTAAGTACTGGTATCCATGCGATTTCGCCATTCCATTCCTTTCCTCCAGATGTTCTGTACATGAATATTATCGGCCCATCATCTTTCCAGATCATGTTTTCCTTCTGCCCGGAAAGAACTGCACGATAATTCCTTTTAAGCTCTCTGTCTCTGCGCACTATAATATAGATCCTATTGCCTTTTCCCCTCATGTATTCAAGCACCTGTTTTACAGCGTCCTTTTTCCATCTCTGTTCTGGTCGGTCAGTGTCTGTCAGCTCTATAAGTTTAAGTGCCAGTTCAAGCGTTATTTCTTCAGGTTCTTCTTTGCTTTCTGTGTTCTTAAGAAGATCATCTATTTTTTCGACATTTGAGGATTTTGCATGATACAAGAAGTATGTTTTTCCAGGGAAATACTTAACGATGCTTTCCCGAGGTATGACTTGCGTTCTGGTTGGTTGCAGTCCACGTGTTTTAGGATGGGGAAGAAGCACTGGAGGATTCGTTTTATAATCACCACTATTTAGATATTCCCACTGTTCTTCATCGGAGTTATAGACATCATACAAACTGTCGAATACTTTTCCAGTAGAAAAAATTCTGATGATATCCAAGATTTGTTCCCTATATCCATATACTCTGGAGTGCTGAAGTATAGTGTCAACCTTGGGGGCGCCTGAGACCCTAGCATAATAAAACACAGTTAGGTTCTTCACTGTTAGGCCCCTGCTTATCCTATTACCTCCGATCAGGATATTGTAAAAGGCATCATAACTTGGATCATCTTTTCCCCTTTGTGATGTTATTCTCTGCGGCCTGCTTTGATCAATGTAAACTCTCACTGTATCAATAGCTTCATTAAAAGATACATTGTTACCCCCGCTTATAGTACTCCGAATGTCCTCAAAAGCTTCTTCAAGAATTTTGTTTATTTTTTCATTCTGTAAGTCTCCGTGTAAAACTCTTGATATATAGTCTTTAGCTTTTATGGTTAGATTGTAGAGTCTGTTGTTTACCTTCATGCTTGCACTTATATGGATAAGCATGGAGAAATTTGATTGATCTGGCGAAGACAAGTTTTTCATCGCACCACCTATCAAGAAAACACAGAGTGCTCTGTAAATGCTTTCCGGAGCATCTTCAGGTTCCTCACTTCTCTTAATTATTGCATCAATATCTAAATCAGGGACAAGCCTGTGGTGTTCACGGCTGATTAATTCATTTTCCAGATCATATAGCCTGTTACCCCCCACATATCCTATGCCCGGTGGTATCTGTATTATAAAACTTGGGTACCTTTCATCATCTGGTTTCTGCAGAATATTTGCCTGAGGAGTTGCAGTAATTTCAACAAATTTGGTATCCGGAACTATAGATCTGAGAGTCTCGATCAAATGGTATACTTCGCTTTCCTCCTTCTGGTTTTGTTTGGAGTTCAGGCTTCCGAAGTCAGCCTCATCATCAAAAATGACCGCCTGAATATCCTCTATTTTAAGTCTATTAAGAAAACGGTTTAGATTCCTAAGATTGTTAGGATTTTTCGTACATATTATTACTGCACCGCTGTGCTTCAGTTTGGTAATAAAGCTTTCCTGACTTTCATTGCCATTCGAAATATCATTATAGCCCACTATGGCTATGGTTTTGAGACCGGCTGTTATTCGAGACAAAGTTTGCTTGTAAAGCGATTTATTGTCTGATGTAAGCACTATGAACAGTTTAAACTGCCCGCTGTCGATAAGCCTTGCAATGCACATAATGGTACTATTAGTCTTACCGCTCTGCACTTTTCCGTATAAGAGGCCAGACCTGTTCTCCGGACTCTGTAGTTTTTCTAAAAGACGCTCCGCAACTTCCTTCATACTTGCAATTCCTTCGTTTGGGATATGTTCCGTATCCCTCAATATTTTCTCAAATCGTTCTTCATTGCTCTCATTCATTTCTTTTCCCTCATATCTCTATTCTATCTTCACCCAGTAGTTACAGTAGAGGTGGACCAACTATTTTTCCCATAAAAGAGATGTTCCCAAAAATGTTTACAGGCGATTCTTGGATAATTTCGTATTGCCATACTAGTTCTAATTTAATTTTTGGACCAAAATAAGATTCATTTACAGATATAGATTCTAAACTTAATTTCAAATCTTATGCCCCTCCTTTCAAAATATCTTCAATTTCTGTCAGCTTCTGAGCAATAAGTTTTCCTTTTTCCTTAAGCGATATCTTTGTTTCAAGTGGGAATTTGGAGTTGACAATTGTAACCTCAGCGATCCCTGAAGCCTTTAGCTCTTCAATATATGAATATGCTCCAGAAAACTCGTTCCTAAGGTCCGATATCTTGCATTCACTATTTTCATTTACGAAAAGAATCAGTTTGAAAATGTCAGGCAGTTGAAGATTCTTTGTTCTTTCTTCTCTTCCTAGATTTTTAATCTGCTCAGCAGCTACAATACCCTTCGGAGTTAGGGAGATGTAATAAGTTATCCTCACTACTTTTTCTTCACGTATGCTGATATACCCGCCATTTCTGAGTTCTTCTAAGTGTTTATTTAAGGAGTAGCTGTTGGGGACAACTGGCTTAAGTGCGGTTTTATAAACTTCTGTACCTAACTGGTACAGCTTCAATAGTATCTTCTGTGACCTCTCCGAAAGTGTCTTATCCTGAGTAATCAATATAAAACATTAGACCCATTCCCTTTATTATGTCATGTATGATTACGATATACACAACGTAAAAGGTATTTTATACTTCTACGTTTTACACTATGTAGTATGTATGAACCTCAAGAGTATGTAACCGTCAAAATATCAAAAAAAGCCCACTCAGTTTTGAATAAATTGAGGCATGAATTGTATCTGGACACTTACCCACAGGTTGTCGATAGACTTATTGAGGAACATATAAAGAACAAAGGAGACTCTTTAAAATGGAACATAAAAAAATGAGTGAGTTGACTAGGCTCACATGGATATTTCCTTTGAAGGCATTGAATTTTTGGAATGTCAGGAAGGAAAGAACAAGAATGGAACTGTATCAAAAGCTGACGGATGCTGATCTTACCCTTAAGAGTCTTCTACTGGAAAAGAAGATCAGGCCGGACTCTGATTCTCTGGAGAGATGGATCAGGATACAGGCAAAGCTTGTTGACTATTATGGCCACAAATATGAGAAAGCGTCCAGAAAGATAGTGAAAGAGGTGTTTCAATGAACTGCTCAATATGTGGAAAGGAAATCACAACATCCCTATACGTGAATAGAGGAATATGCCCATTATGTTATGCAAAACTAAAAAGGGACGAGAATAAAGAGAACCCATTACCGGGCGAGATAGTTCTTACAACCGACATGGGAGGAGAAATAGCGGAACTCATTAAAGAGACTGCTTTGAAAAGCTATAAATGCCTTGGTCTCCCAAAAGGTCATATTGAGATCGTCGGGGCATGGCATGGTTATCCCCATGATGGTGGAATTTCAGATAAGGATGGAAAGAAATGGTGGCCATATCAGAAATGCTCTCAGTCCAATTATGAAATGGCCTACTGGAAGGTCAAAAACAGAATAGTCGAAATAAAGGAGGTCACAGCATGATGTATGACGATCATGGTAACCTGATTCTTCCCAAGGGGGCAATAGAGAATTTTATGGAAGAAATGAAGAAGATGAAGCACCCTGGAAGGAAGAAGACTGGTGTTATGGTAACCTGCAACAAGTGCGGCCACACATGGGAAAGAATGACCAGGAAGGCCGGTACAGTCAGATGCCATCCCTGCAAGAACAGGATAGAACTGGAGGCTCTGGAATGAACATGCAGGAAGCCATCCAGATCGCAAAGAGAGAGATGGGTATGACTGAAATACCGTCCCTTGCATCTGAAAAAAGGGCACAATTTGCGAAGTTAGTGTACGAGATATGCCAGAGGGGTAAGAACCCTGTAAAAATAACAAAACTGGAGGAATTTTAATGGAAATGAAAAACAGGAATATACAGAGAGATACAATGGAATTGCAGATTGGCCCATTCTTCATGGTATTGCCCATTTCAATGGAGGATACGCTATGAAAGATCATGTTACAAAATACAAATACACAGTTTCCGTGTTTTTCCTCAGGGTAAAAGATCCATCTGATAAGGACAGATATATACACAAATGCAAGGTGTGCAGGCTGTTGTTTAGGTCTGCTCCGGACGCCAAGGATCACTTTGGAACTGCCCATCTCGATGAATTGCAGAGGGTAGCTGAAATGGGATACATAGAGTCCAGGGTTATCATGATCCATGAACCAAGACCGGTTTACAATGCCCTGATATCAATCAGGAAACACAGGGATGAGATCCTGAGGAAGATAGATCGTGATGATCTTCTGGAGGTGCTCAAATGAGCACCGATATATTGAAACTTTTAAAAATCGTAAGAAGAGAACAGCCGCAGACAAGGCTTGATTCATTCAGTGAAAATGAAGAGGAGAGAAAATAGCATGGATAATTTTGAGAAATATATAAGGGAAATGGTTGCAAGAATGGAGATCGTGAACGACATAGTCGAGGAGGCCGGGAACCTGAACGGAGAGGCAACAAAGCTCCTCATGATGAGGGCAGTAGAGCCTTTCGGTTTGTGGAAGTCAGGACAATCCAATCCGGAATCCAATACCATAAGAACGGGTGATAACCAGGGACTTATGGAACTGGTTTCCAGGTACGGACTAACAGTGGATGGTGCAAAGATAAAGATGGCTAAAAAGGTGGAAGATTTCAAAACACTCTGCAATGCAATGGAAAAGCATGGATACGAGTACATGAAAGGAAAGAGCATGTTTTTGCCTAAATGGGAGGGAATAAAGCAATGAACAGTGAATTAGAAAGAAAAATTCAGGAATTCAGCATGTGGGCAATTGGTTCTGGAACTTACGAAGCAACCACCACAAGGGCAGCAATAAGATCCTTGAGATACATGGCAAAAAAATTCGACATCCTGAAGGCGTCTCCCGAGGATGTGGTATCATTTGTATATTTCCAGAGGTCAAGGCAGCGCAACAACAAGACCATAGAGAATCAGCTGCAGGCATTACGCCACTTCCAGCAGATGCTTGGGAAAGAGATTACTGTCCCTAAACTGAAGAGAAAGAAATCTGCAGAGCAATGGATACCTTCTCCGGAAGACCTTGGCAAGGTGTTTGATTATGTAGATTCTCTGAAGAATCCTTCGGATCAGGCTTTCAGGAAATCTCTGGTGTATGTGCTGGCCTATACAGGGGCCAGAATAGGTGAAGTTGCTAGGCTCAATGTTTCCGATGTAATGGATAACGGCGTATACATCAGGGCAGAGAAGAACGAGCAAAACAGGACCATAATGGTTTCCGGGGAAGTTATGAACGAGATAAAGAAATGGCTGAAGTTCAGGCCTACTGTAGATAATTCATTTTTTGCAGGACGGAACGGAAGACTTTCCCCTGACAGGTTGAGAATGATTATAAAAGAGATAGGCCAAAGATCAGGGGTTCCA
>JAJZXP010000397.1 GCA_021806345.1 Thermoplasmata archaeon
AAGTATCAGGAACTTTTTCTTAGAGAGGATGTGAGTGGGCGGTTTTGAACCTCATGGCAAATCCAGTATTGACTGCAACAGTTTCCCTGAGGAACCTAAGGCACTATTGCGAGCTTTCAGATACAACGTCAAAGTAAGTCCTGAATAGAGAAAGATCAAACGAAAAGGATTTTCGCTACGAGTTTAAGGATTTCACCATGGTAGGTTCTCCAGTCGTGAGATGTGGGAAATCCACTCCTGCATCAAAGCCCTATATGTCACTCGCAAAAGAAATTGAAAGAATCTTAAAGGTGAAATGATGGCAGATATCAAGAAGAGAGGTCTTGAAAGCCCGCTATCGCAGGATCCATACCCTGGCTCAGGTACAGTGAGGGCTGAAGGCAGATACATAAAAACCATTGGATTCAAAGTAACGGAGAAGCAGTATGAAACGTACAAGGGGTATTCGAAATACTCCGGAACTGATGAACTCATAAGGAAGTGGCGGGCTGGCCTTGACGGGATAGAGCAGGAAAAAGGTAAAGATATGGAAGGCGTGGAAACTGAAATCAGAAAATAGTTAACCAAGTAATGATTAAGAAGTGTTATTTGATGCTATTTGGAGGTCAAGAAATGTTAAATTCAACTTTTGTCGAGGTTATTAAGCTAATAAGCGAAAACATCCCGTCTAACATTAAATGGGCAGTTGATGGAAGCACCTCCTTGGCACTTCAGGGAATTGACGTAACACCGCATGATATTGACATACTTACTGATCGCGAAGGTGCAATCAGGATACAGGAGTCCCTTAAAAATTACAATGTGGTGCCTATTTCTCATTCCAGCAACGAGAAATACGATTCATATTTTGGTACATTTAAAGTGAAAGGTATCAAGGTTGAGGTAATGGGAGATTTAAGGGTCTTTAGAAGTGGAAAATGGAGTACACTACAGAACCCCTCCACTGTTGATATCGTTAATACGAATTTGGAAGGGGTCTCAATTCCAGTCGTGTCTGTAAAGAGCCAAACTGAAAGCGGGTATCTAATCGAAAGACTAAAAAAGAGAGATTAGTATCAAGTCGGTTTATTTTCTCACTTGTTTCAGATAGGAAATAAAGAGCCAACTGGAACATTCTTGAATATTATAAATGGGGACTGTAACTAAACTTGTAATTTTAGTAACACCACTGAACACTGGATTATAATAACATATGCGCCCCTAAATCCCATAACATAAATGACGTAATAGTGAGCCGGTTCATGAATGACCATATGGGTTTTTTCATAAGCTACCTTCACAAGTGTGTGGTTCACAGTTTCTATCCCGATTCCTGATCAAACTGAATAATGGAAATATGCTGGTACTCGAAGTAAAGATGTGAATGATAAAAAGAATAGGACTAAGTGGACAGAGCTTAAGGAATGGATAGATGCAGTTAATTCCGATGCCAGATTCGGAAGGTGGGAATCGGATGTATCTTTCAGACCATCAGACATCAGAAAAAAGCACTTAACGATCTTGGCCTACACCGTAAATCCTCTGAAGCATTTGAGAAGGAATTCTCTAGGGACAATAAAGACAAAAAGGAATGGTTGCTTCGTAGGACTGAAAGACTGGAACAGGAACCACAGTCAGGGAAGCCATGGAGAACCAACCCTCACGGATTGTGGCAGCTCAGAATCGGCCCTTTCAGGGTCTGGTATGAAATAAACGAAGAGCAAAAGAAAGTGACGCTCAGAGCAATCCTTCACAAAGACGAAGCAAAGAAGTATTATTAGAGCTCTTTCAGGAACTCTCTAACGTTCCTAACCCTTCCCTTCTGTATGTCCTGCTCGCTCCTTTCCAGTTGATCCATTACATACTCATTCTCAAGAGTTTCAACGGTAGCCTCAAGGCCATCCAGATCCGATTTTGGAATGCTTACAAGCCTTGACTGTTTTGCTGTGGTCATAATATAACTCTATATTCTTTCAGATTTTAATACCTTTTGGTATGCTTCGGCTCAAATTCACCCCTTACCCATCTTTTGATTTATGTTTCACACCCTTCTTCGAAGAACCCTTCATTCGTCATGCTCATTCAGAGTGGTGTCCTGTGCTCGCCACTCGTAGTGTGTGTGGTGCTACACACCTTCACTCCGCTCAGTTCGGAATTATAGTAATATGAAGGGTTCTCGTACCATGCTGCACTTCAATTATTCAAGGATCAATAAATACACGGCAATACGACCATACTTTTTGAGAAAAAGTAAGCGAAATCATACAGAAACTTATAATATAAAGTTTCAATTGTCAATACCGAAATGAATGACATATCCTCAAACTTTATTCACAATTTAAATAATTCGACATCTGCAATCAGAAAAAACCGTTATGATTTGGTGACAATATTTGGAAACAGAATATTGTCAGATCTAGTTATTTTGGAAAACTCAATACCATCTACCACTAACTACTTCTTATCCTTTATAGGGTTGTTTTTACGCAAGGTTGGCATTGATCTTCTGACCCTCTCCCAAAACTCGAGAGATACTGCTAAACTTAAGCAGAGGGCGATAACATCAATTTCTAAAATGAAAGAGATTTTTTCTTCCAACACAATCCCCATATTTTCCAAGGTACTAGTTGAATATCAAAAGTACATAGAAGTTTGGGCGAACGAGGTGAACGAAAACGATTTGTCTGAATACTCGAGGAATGGAGAACTTGATGAAATTATATTCCAATGGGTCCTCAAATCCCTTAAAAATGTTTCTGAAAACCAGATATTAGGTAACGCTTATCCCATTAGTGCGATTGATAATGAACTATCCCGGATGAGTTACGTAGAGAAGTTGTCTGCAAGAACCCTAATATTGTCTATTAGTCTCACGGGATTGGAGTGGTTTTCAGGGACAATACATCAAGTAATTAATATGCTTAGAACCAGTTATATCGAAAAGGAGTTGTCATTAACTTTGTCTGCAGAGTTGTCCAAACAATTAGTCGAATTTTCCCATAAAGTTGTAACTTTATTTGATGGCTGGAAAGATATAGATTCGAATCAGGTGGAAGATCTCATCGAAAATGTTTTTGCGTTAGACAGTATGATTCTCTTAACTTGGAGGAAGTTATTGAATAACTATTATCAATTTCAAACTGGTTTCGCTCATCTACAAAAGAGGAGGACTAATGGAGAAATAGAATCCGAGGTGCAGGAAAATGACAACTAAATTCTCGCCTAACTGGAGTTTTTCATTGCCAGAAATACAATATAATTATGTATCTCAATGGCAGAGAGACACATCCATAGACAAAGGATCACTTGATTTCCAAAAAAATGTTGAAACTGTTACAACTCGCGATAAGACAAGTATAAGTATACTAAGTGATAATTTCTTTTACAGTCAGGAGTTGACATTACTTGCCGGACCCATGTCCATCTATGATAGTAATCAACAATCAGTTAGGGTATCAAAAGAAATCAGTGAAAGACAGAAACCGAAAAAAGTCTTCATAAAAGGTGAAATACCTAAAGAAATTAAGAGGAATAATTACGAGAAAATAATCAACGATATTAATCAAAATTTTGTATTAAACTGGCAGAAAATTAAAGAATTGGAAGACAAAGATATAGACATATATTTAAGTTTTGAAAGTGATCCTGAGAGTTCAGACCTCGAGATGATCTATACCATTTATGTTATGGATTTGAATAAGAACGATGTGGGAATTGTTTGGAATAAACTGAGAAAATTGTTCAACGGGATTATTGATAACATGAAACATAGTCAACCGAGATATAGAAAGAAAGTTGAGAAACTGGAACGATTAGCCGTCATTCATATTGAATGGTGAAATGATGGGGCTAGAAGATCCTATCGGGTATTTTGCATTTGTTGATATACTACAGAAAAACGTGTGGGATACTGATCTTCAATCGGCCGCACGTAGGACAATGATTAGTAGACTATACTACGGTGTTTTCCACCATATTAAACTAAAGTTGTTTGGCATTAATGATGATAGAGGAATTAAGCATAATAAGCTTAAAGATGAAGTGCAGAAACTTGCAAACAAGAAGGGGCTGGACATAAACATAAAAGATCATCTTTCCGATTTTCAAAAGAAAAGAGAAATAGCTGATTACAAAAGACTTCCAATAATTGATGAAAAGTTCTTGGAAGATACTTTTGTTATTTTTAAGATTATTCAGAATGACTGCGCGGAAATTTGGGGGGAAGATAAGTATCTGTAAACTGCAAGAAGTTATGAGGAGGCTTGTTCAAGCGTTTCATAGACAACTGTTTACAATGCGAAGAATTGTATTTATTTAAAACTTTAATCAGTTCTTGGCCTGTCCATTTATCAAACTATATCTCAATAACCTGAATACCAAGCTTTTTGCATTTCATTTGTAGTATTTTATCAAAAGTGACTAAAGGAACATTTCTCGAATATGCATCATATGCTATTATCCAGTCATTGAAGTCTCTAAAACTTAGCTTGTTTTCAACCATGAATGAGGATATCTTCTCCATCATCTTTTCAGACAGCCAGGAAACTGTGAAATAATCACTATGCAATAATTCATAAATTTTCATTCTAACATTTTCATTATCTATTCCATATCTGGGAAGCACAAAACCAAGTTCAATAATTGACAATGAATTTATTATGGGATCTTC
>JAJZXP010000319.1 GCA_021806345.1 Thermoplasmata archaeon
TATAAGTCTAAGTCTAGTAGCAAGGGAGCGCAACAACATCGAAAGATGGGTTTGGTCAGAATTCAAGATGCCCTTGGAAAGAGCCAAATCATTAGTTGATGACTGGATATCAAGGAAGTTGGTGACATTGAACGGGAAATCCCTGGAATTTCTAGAAGGTGGTGCAAATGCTTGAACAGCGAGGTTCATATCTCTACAGGAATGGCGACGTTGTGGGTAAATTGCAAAACCCATACTGCATAGCAGTTCGTGACAGAAGGCACTACTTCAGAAAGTACGACGGTTTTGCTCTTGCAGTTGAGTCCTATGAGTGGTTGTCAAAACATGGTTTTACCTTTTTCCAGGTAAGATACAAACCGGAAAACAAGGTGATTACATACAAAATTACGGATTTCCCAACCGGGTACAGGATAGATTATCCTCCACATGGAGAACAGTATGTTCTACCGATAACAAAGAGTCTTCAAACATCCCACAACATCAAATTTGGATAGGTAGCCTTCTTTGACTACCTCCGATATACCGAACTGCCATCTGAAATTTCTCGTCATGGTGCTTGGAAAATATATGGGCAAGCTCATGCACGAGAATTTCCCTTATATCAACCCTTGTTAGTTTAATAGCATCTTCTCTGACAAAAATGGTCGATCCTTTAAGCATGGAGAGTATGGACTTATCCTTAAATTTCTTGACAAGTTCAAAATCTATTTCCCCAACCAGATAGAATTTACCATTATTGGATAGTTTGGAGAATTCCGATTTTAGAAGACGTTTCAACCTCATTCTCAGATAGTTTCTAAGTGCATACTTATCAAAGGAAACTGGAACGTAAAGAACGTCGCCTGATTGTTTAGGTCTTTTTCTTTCACACCTAACGACATTAACCTTCCTTCCCTGGATAGTTATCTCAGAATCCAAAGGTCTCCCTCAAGCTCTTGTATATATTTTCCACAATCGTGTCTTCCTTCTGGACACTGTCGGGTTTAAGCACTTTAATGGTAGAATATCTTATTGACCGCATCATTTCCTTCCTGTCTATTTTCCGAACATTTCTTTCTCCTTTCAGAAGGAGTTTTATGCCCTTCCTATCAGCCAAATCATCGCAGAATAAGTTGAACACATCATCTCCAACGTCGACAAGTGCAGTCTTTATTGCTTCCTTGAAGGCAGTCTTTGTTTCACCCTCAGCGGATTCCGTAGAATTGATTGAGTCTATCCTATCTTTTATCGACTTTATTTCAGCAAGGATATCTTCATTAACAGCCTTGGCTTTCATCAGCTTCTGGTAAGCATTTACTATCCTCTCCAGAAGGCTTGGATACCTGAATCTTCGGTTAGAAACATCTGTGTGCCATGTATTGAGTGCCCTAAGGGCAGACGCGTAATCCTTGGTCTTTCCTAGTTTATTCAGGTACGTTCTGTCTATGGTGAAGTCCCCTTTATTCTCCACATCTAGGAAGAAATTTTCGCTGACAATCTTCTTCACCCTTTCATAGGCTTCCTGCACCTTCTGCTCATTAACATCTCCCATCTTCAGGTTATTAACATACACACCGTAGGCCTTGGCAAGAACCTTGTATCTATTCATATGGGCCATAAGGTAGGTTTTTGCCCTAGGTAAGTTAAGAATTGCAGTGAGCTTTTTGAAATTCTTCTCAAAACTGTCAGAGATCTCGGAATCAGAAAGGAGTTTTATGAGTCTGTCAAGGTTCTCATGGCTGTCGTTTGAGAAATCAAAATCTCCAAAAAGAGCATATGTTTCATCCACTAACTGAACAAAATCCTTTTCTATTTCCTCTCTCGATATAACGATGCCCCGTATGCCTGCATCTGATGACATTCCCTCATATTTTTTCAGTGTCTTATTGAGCGTTTCAAGGAGATATACGTAATCAATGACGTAACCGTAGTCCTTAGCGGTGAAGGGCCTGTCAGTCCTTCCTATGGCTTGAAGGAGACGTTCTTCGAACAGGGGTTTGGCAAGATACATGACCCATAGCCTTGAGGAATCGAATCCAGTAAGGAGCATATCCGTCACTATGAGTATTTTTGGATTTTCAGAGAAATCAAAATTCCCTGCGAATTCCTTGCATGCTTTCTTTGCATCCTTGCCTGTTCTTTTTTCTAGTTCGTCCTTGTATTCCTTAATGAGATCGGAGGATTCATTGTAGCCAAAGGTCATTATGACCTCAGAGGCATCTGGTGAAAGCAATGTGTCCAGCTTTCTCTTGTACATGACGCAAGCCTCCCTGTCCACGGCAACAAGCATTGCTTTTAATCCCCTATTGCTGTTTTCCACTTCATTCTGGAAATGGCTGGCCACATCCCTTGCGATGGTATCAACATTGGCCTCTGTTTTGTATAGTTCCTTGATTACTTTTATCTTTCTGTTCAGGAGTTCCTTTTCAGTTTCAGTTAGATCCTCCACTTCTTCATCGTGGTCAATGGCTTCTTTGATTATCTGGTCTTTTACTGCGGGAATCGCTGCATTGTACTCATATGCAATAGGAACGGTGAAACCATCATCCTGGGCATCTTTCATGCTATACCTGTCGAGGTAAAGTTCTCCGGGAGGGCAGAATTCCTCGAACGTGTTCCTGACCTTTCCTCCTGCGGTTTTCTTGATTGGGGTGCCTGTGAATCCGAAGACGAAAGCATTGGGAAAGGCATTTCTGAATGTTGCAGCCATCAGTCCGTATTGTGTTCTGTGACTCTCGTCAACCAGACATATCACATTCCCACTTTTCAAAGAAGAATCCCCTGCTATGGATCTGAAATTTTCCGGGCTGAATTTCTGGACAGTAACAATGAAGATCCCCGGTTTACCTTGGCCATTGTTGTAAGCAATCAGATCTGCAAGTTCTGTTGTGCTACCAATGCTCTGGGTCAATTCCAAACCCTGTATGTCGGAAAAACGGGTAAGGGCCTGATTGTCGAGGTCTTTCCTGTCTACGACAAGGAGAAGAGTGGCATCTGGCAGTTTCTTCCTTATCTGATAGGTTGTATATGCCATGATTAAGGTTTTGCCTGAACCCTGCCAGTGCCATATCAATCCAGTTTTCACAGACCTCCCCGGGGTCTCATTCAGATTCTCCCCTATTCGCTTGAGTATCTTCTCAGTGGCCCTGAACTGCATATATCTGGTCATTATCTTTTCATTTCTGTCGCCTTTCTTCCTTATGTGAAGGTAATTGGTTAGAATCTTTACAAAGTTATCAGGATAAAAAACTCCATAGAGAAGTGTTTCAACCTCATTTTCCGGGGTCTGTTCGAGCGGATACGAGGTTTTCCATTTTGCTCTAGTGTCCTCTCCCTTCTGATTAAAGAACAGAGGAAAAAGCTCGCCTTTTACACCATTGTTTATTACTGCAATTTGAAGGTAAGTGAACAGCTCCCTTACACTTTCCTCATACCCCTTTATCTGGTTGTATGCTAATTCTATGCTGCCCATATTGTATGGGTTCTTGTTCTCCATTATTACAAGTGGTATGCCGTTGACAAACAGTACAATATCAGGTCGCTTGTTTGACTTGCCCTTTATATTAAACTGGTTTGTGACAATGAAGCTGTTATTGTATATTTTCGACTCGTCAAGTAATCTGACTGTGTGGATTTGCCTGTTTTCATCCACAACATTTATTCCACGCTTAAGGAACTCCAGGAATTTCGAGTTCCCATCCCTCGAGGGAGTCAGTTCTTCCAATTTTGATATTGCATCCGAAAGAAGCGATTCTGGAACGGAATTTATTTTCCTTATGCTATTTAATAGGCTATCTTTCAGCAAAGGTACATCATTACTTCTTTCTTCGAGGTCTTCCTGAGAGTTATACGTCCAACCGTAGTCCTGGAGTTTCTTTATAATCCAATCCTCACTTGAAGCCTCGCTGAACATCAGACCTTCACCCTTATCTTTCCTGTCAGAAGATCTTCCATTAGGCCTTTTTTTAATCTTTCTAACAAAGTTCCCTTATCTTGTAGAAATACAATCTTATCATCGATAGTAGTAAGAATTTCAGAAATTCTTATTTGCTCTTCATTTGGTGGTAATGGAATTTCAAAATCCTTCAAAATTTCCCAAGAAATCCTAGGATGATTAGTTCCCACTGAAGCAGAAGTTGAATGCTTTATCAAGCGTTTAGTGTGTAACATGTAAAGCAAGAAATTTGGATCTACCTTTTCGGGTATAATTATATGAATATCCGTGGAACAAATACCATCTCTATCAGCAATAACTGCTTTATCTAAATATGGCCTTAATTTTCCATAAAGAATATCTCCAGAGTGAAATTTCCACTTTGAACTTGTTACATCATTAGGATTGCCATAAGAAATGATTTTTGGCTCGCCTGGTGTTATGTGTTCTAAACCTAAGTAAACTTCCCCAGCGTAATTTCTTGGGTTTATCTGCTCCTTTCTGAGTATGGCAACTTCCTCTAATTTCTGAACAGCCCATTCTTCTGGTATCTCTCCAATCTCCGTCTCCCTAAATCTAAAGTGCCCAATACCTCTCGTAAGAAGTTTCTGCATCATGTCCTTCTTGAGCTGTTTTGTCAGAGCTATCTGTTCATTCACTTTCTGGATTGCATCATCTGCCGTGGAGATAATTTCTGCGATTTTCTGCTGCTCAGGAAGGGTGGGCAA
>JAJZXP010000444.1 GCA_021806345.1 Thermoplasmata archaeon
CTTTACATCATTCTTTGCGATGCCTCTGACGTTAAATCCAACATTGTCTCCTGGTTCTGCCTGGGGCAGTGATTCATGATGCATTTCCACTGATTTGACTTCTCCCTGCTTGTTTGCTGGCATAAATATAACTTTGTCTCCAGGTTTAATTAACCCGGTTTCAACCCTTCCCACTGGTACGGTTCCTATTCCAGTTATTGAATATACATCCTGAATAGGAAGTCTGAGTGGTTTATTTGTGGGTTTCTCTGGAACTTTAAGGGTTTCAAGAGCCTCTAGAAGAGTTAGACCGCTGTACCACTTCATATTCTCAGATTTCTTTATGATGTTGTCTCCCTTGTATCCACTTATAGGAATGATTGGGAAATTTCTGTATCCTACAGATGCCATGAATTTTTCTATTTCTCCTTTTACTTCCTGAAATCTCTTTTCTGAATAGGGTGGTTGCACTGAATCCATCTTGTTTGCAAGAACTATGATCTGTTGCACACCGAGGGTTTTTGCGAGAAATGCGTGTTCTCTTGTTTGGGCCATTATTCCTTCTCCTTCCCTTGCAGATACAACTAACATTGCAGCGTCAGCCTGACTAGTGCCGGTTATCATATTTTTAACAAAGTCTCTATGTCCTGGAGCATCAATTATAGTGAAATAATATTTGTCTGTCTCAAATTTTCTGTGCGAAAGATCAATTGTAACTCCTCTTTCTCTCTCTTCTTTGTACCTATCCATGACCCATGCAAACTCGAAAGTTGCCTTACCCTTCTCTTCTGCCTGCTTTCTGTAGTCATCGATAATGTGCTGTGGAATTTCTCCATGCTCAAATAGGAGTCTCCCTACCAGAGTTGATTTTCCATGATCTACGTGCCCTATGGTTACCAAATTTATATGTGGTTTTTGTCCTGCCATTTTTTCACCTATTACATTTTCTGAGTTTTACCGTTAAAGGTTCTTTTTTATTAAACTCTTCGACAGGGTAATTTGATAAGGTTATAATAGGTTTGCCGTCAACTACTTCGCCCTAAGGGATTTGGGCCTGCTGATGGTCTCCCTCGTCTACGTACAGATATCTTAATCGAATAGCTACGATTGACAGGTGGACTGGAACCCAATTCTAGATGTTGAGGGAAGCAATAAAGCCTGATTCGCCTCTAATACTACCATATATCATTTGAAAAGAGTAAGTGTGACTCTGTTCCTTTTGTTCATGATATGGAATATAGTGCATTCTTCTCAGATAATTCCTAGGTTAATAGCTATCCTTTGAGAGACAGATTTTTTAGCTTGATATTCAGTGAATGCCCTGAGTGGGCGGAATGTTCTATGTTTGTATATTTACCTGATTTATTTTTTATAGAATGTCCGAATCCTGATGAACTCTGAACTTTCAATGAGGATGATGAAAGGGGTTCCTTTAGCATTGCTTAAGATCTGCTTCAATATTTTAGCGAAACCTTTAATTTCAATTCGGTTATTTCGGAGGGCTTAAAAGTATAACCTTTAGAGGGATTTAATGGCAGGAGAGAGAACTCAGAAAAGAACCAAGGACAAGTGGAAGGAAAAGAAGTGGTACAGAATAATGGCTCCCAGTCAACTTGGTGGTAAAGAAATAGCAATGACAGTAGGAAGTAACCCTGATGAAGTTAAAGGGAGAGTAGTAGAAATACCAGTTTCAGACTTTTCTGGAAATTTTAAAAAGTCGAACGCGAAATTGAAATTTAGAGTTATAGATACCGTTGGAACTAAGTGCAGCACACTATTTGTTGGGCACTCTGTAAATGATGACTACATAAGGAGAATGGTTCGAAGGAAGAAAGAAAGAATAGACATCGTAAGGGAAGTTAAAACTACCGACAATTATGAATTTGTCTTGAAGATTACAGCGATTACAGACAATAAACTCACTTCCAATAAGAGTATTGAACTAAGGGCAAAGATAACTGAAATAGTGGACGAGAGGACTAAGAACATGGATTATTTCGAATTTGCGAGATTTGTTATTGAAGACGAATCGGTAAATGAAATACTTGCAGGAGTTAAAGATATATATCCTCTGAAGAAGTTAGAAATAAGAAAATCTGAACTTTTAAGCACGGGTGAAAAGTATAACTTCTCCGTTCCAGACGAACCAGTAGAAGAGGTTCCCGCCCAATAATCAGGTTTTTATTGAATTCACTAGCTGCCGGGGTGGCTTAGTAGGTGGAGCGCCGGACTCATAAGAGTAAAATCTGAGAAATCCGGAGGTCTCGGGTTCGATCCCCGATCCCGGCATTCGTTCAGCATTTCAATGATCATCGGTAAAGCTTAACCGATTTTTTCAGGAGTACTATAGGATCATTAATATTCATTAAGCCAGTATTCCTCTTTGGAAAAACTTCTATGATCTTCTTTTTCTGATGAACATCACGATTCCCGTTGTTATTGCTAATCCGGATATACCTATTACTAGGAAAACTGAATCGTTAAGATTGAATACACCTCTCTTTTGACTTTTGAAAAATAACAGTTGTACCGAAATATTTTTTCCTTCAACTTTGAAATTTCCATATAGAATAGTTGTATTTTTCTGACATTCTTTGTAAACGGAATAAGTGTATGTTCCATTAGAAATGAGAAATGTGTAAGACGTTCCCTGTATTTTTCCTGAATCGAGTCCGTTTGAAATTGTTACATACCATACAGCGTTAGAGGTTAACCCACTTTCAGTAAATTCAACATTATAATTTAGAGGAATGTACTTTTGGGTTTCAATAATGCTAATGGTGCCATCTAAGGTGTTTGAAACATAGATATTATTACTATCGGCATTAAAAGCAATTCCAAATGGACTCTTACTCACATTAATTGTCTTTACAACATGGTTGTTTTCCCCATTGACCACGGAAACATCGTTAGAATTGGTGTTTACCACATAAAGGAACCCGTTTCTATTATCATAGGTAATCTCCCTTGGGGATGACCCCACATTAATTTTTCCAATAACGCTGCCAGATTTTACGTTTATTACTGAAACACTCTTTGCGTAGAAGTCTGTGACATACAGATATCCGTTTTCGTTATCATATACCATTCTATCTGGACTTTCACGTACTTTAATATTTCCAACAACTTTGTTAGTTGTTGAATTTATCACGGAAACATTGTTTGAAAGTGCGTTGGCGATGTATACATCTCCATTGTTTTGATCTATTGCGATTCCCCTTGGATGTTGACCGACGGTAATTGTCTTTATCACACTGTTTTTTGATCCGTTTATGACCGAGACGTTACTGGAACCAAAGTTGGACACGTATATGTATTTGTTTATCGGATCATATAAAATTCCAACTGGACCTAACCCAACAGTTATGGCACCTGTTACCCTGTTAGTTGTTGAATTTATCACGGAAACATTGTTTGAAAGTGCATTAGCGATGTATACATTTCCATTGTTTTGGTCTACTGCAACTCCGTAGGGAAGCCTGCCAACTTTAACTGATGCTTTTACCTCGTTAGTTGTTGTGTTAATTACCGACACACTATTATATTCACAATCCGATACATACAGATTTCCATTCAAATTATCAACTGCCATTTCATAGGGGTACTGTGCTTTCATATCTACAGTTTTTATTACCCTATTTGTTGAGCCATTTATAATTGAAAAATTGTGCGAACTGGAGGTTGATACAAAAATGTATCCATTCGCTGAATCTACTCCAATTCCATCAGGCCCATTGCCAACTTTGATTGAACTTACAACTTCTCCGGTTGAAGAGTTAATTACTGATACGACCCCCGAACCGTGGTCAGCCACATAAACGCATCCATTCATACTGTTAACAGATATTGCGTCAGGAAGACACTTCACTGAAATTGTCTCTATGACACTGTTGTTTTTGGAATTTATCACGGAAACATTGTTTGAACAGAAATTGGTAACATACAGGTATCCATTGTTCTTATCAAATGCAATACTATTTGGGTTACAGCCAACAGAAAGCGTATCCATGACATTTCCTGTTGTTGAATTTATTGCGGATACAATGTCCGTATTGTAATTGGTCACATAAACGCATCCATTCATACTGTCTACAGCAATTCCACTTTGACACCCGGTTAAATTGATTGTCTTGATCACACTGTTAGTTTTTCCGTATATTACTGTAATACTACTTGCAGCACTATTATATAAAGGACTATTGAGTGCATACAAAAGGTTATTCTTATTGTCCAGTGCAATCTTGTCTTGAGCGGAACTCACTTGAATATTATAAATTATCTTGTCAGTTGATGTATTTAAAACAGAAACTTTAGTGCTTGAATCGGTTACATATAAATATCCATTAAAAGGATCAAATAACAATGTCTCTGGGTGTAGACCAACAGTTATCGACTTTAATATTGCCCCGGTTGAAGAGTTAATTACAAATATGTTGTTGCTTCCCCAATTTGCAATATAAACAAAACCTGTATGAGGATCAAAGACAACGCTCTTAAGGGAGAAACAATCCACAGGATTGATAAAATTCCCATTGATTAGAGATTTGTTGACAAGATCAAGAGTGGATTTCACGTATCCAGCACTTTTGTTTATATTGTGGTTGGAACTTGATTCTTGCATTGACCTAATGCCTTGACTTTTAAATTGATGAATACTGTTTT
>JAJZXP010000302.1 GCA_021806345.1 Thermoplasmata archaeon
CAGTGATATTGATATAATGATCATAAGTTCATCTGGTTTTCTGGAAACTCTCAGGGAGATCGGTGCGTGCCTGCAGGAATTGGACTCACTTCATGTTGAATTGCTTCTGAGAAATGGAATGCTTATGAATTTAGCTCCTCTGATAATAACTAAGACTTCTCTGAAGAAATTTAACCCAATCTATTTTGATTTTGTGGATTATGGGATTCCACTCTTTGATCGGAATATGGTCCTTGAAAAATTTTTTGTTGACATAGAAAAAATGCCTCACAAAAGAAGACCTTACGCTGATGGAGAAATGTTGGAGTGGGATTATGGCAGATAAACTTATTGAGGAAGCAAAGAGTTGGCTCAAGAGTGGAATCCTGAATCAGGAAGGGAGGAATTATTCCAAGAGTGTGTATGCTTTAGAAATGGCCCTTGAGATTGCGCTCAAGTCAGTTGTTGCATCTTCTGGAAGAGATGTCCCAAGAAGGCATGACATTGTTCCTCCTCTCGAGGAAATAATTCTGTCAAAACCAAAAATATTTTCCACTGAATTCAAGAATGCATTCATTTCAATCAAACCGGTGTTTATGGAACTCCTGATTGTGCGACAGGCAAGCGCATATAGTTATGAAACCTCGATTAAAGAGGAAGATTTTATGACCATCTTCGAACAGAATTATCATCCTGTTGAAAACATGATCGAGACATGTGAAAAGGAACTTAAACGAAAAGAAGGGAATCTTTCTTCATAGAAAAATTCTGGTTTAATGTATCGACTAAATTGTTTTAGAAAACTTTTCAGTAATAGCATTTAATGTCTATGTCAAGGTCCTTCCATGCATCTCATTCATTTTTCCTCAAGATTATTTCAATTTTACTACTGTAATATTTTTGTCCGCTTGTTAGGTTGAAAGAAGCAAGATAATTGCATAATGAATGTTTGAATAATGTGTTACCTTTATTAATTAGATATTTTTGTAAATTCACAAGATATATATTTCTATACGTTATTATGTAAAATTATGGATTCGTCAGGAAAAACACTTTTGATTGCAGACTCTAAAAATCCACATTTATCACTGATAGAGAGGGCATTAATGGATGAAGGAGTCAAATATTTTAGTTTAGATCCTACACAACTTCACAGATATAGGATTTCAATTAAAATATCTGATTTAACTAAAACCCTACAAATTTCTCATAGGGGAAAAGTGCTCAAAGGAGACGAAATTAATTCTATTTGGTCTTTTTACAGGCATGCAACAGTCAACTTAACAAAAATGAATAAATTCTACAAGGCTTTAACGAGTCTTGAGTGGGACTCATTCCTTTGGAATCTAACTTTTCTCCTAAATGATAAAACTTGGGTAAATCACCCATTAACCAATTTTGCGATTGACTCCAAACTCCATCAAATTTATTTGGCTAACAGATTTGGATTAAAAACACCAGAATCACTTAGTTCTAATGATTTTAAAGAAATAATGAGTTTTTCAGAAATACGAAAAAATATGGCACTAAAGAGACTTAATCATGATATGAGTACAGTTGGGGGCACAAAGAAAGGTATTTTTACAAACAGAATAGATAACAATAAGTTGATTTCCTTGCCCCAGAATTCGTTTAATCTGGCACCTATTTTTCTCCAAGACTACATAGAAAAGGAAACAGAGTTGAGGATATATGTTATCGGTGAAGTTGTAATAAGTGTTGAAATTCTTTCACAAGAAACAGAACAACTTATGGTCGATTGGCGAAGGTATCCTACCAAAAAGGTTGATGGCAAAAATATATTGGATTATGAAAATTGGAAATGCCGTAAAACAGATATCCCTCATGATTTGAAAATAAAACTTGTAGGACTGGTAAAAGAACTGGGGCTAAAATTTGCGGGTATAGATATGATCAAGTCTAGGAATAATGAATATTACTTTTTAGAAATAAATTCAATTGCCGCCTTTGCTTGGTTAGAGGAACGTTTAGATTTACCCATTTCCAAAAATGTTGCTAAAGTGCTTATACAAAAGAGTTGAAAGACTTTAATCATCCAACTAATAACTGAATGAGAGCCATGTTCCAAGATACGGAAAAGTATTGGAAGAAAATCACTCTTTTCATTTCAGGAAGAGTTGCTACAACCTCAGGGTATGGAATATTGATCGTAATTGTATCTTGGTATGTTTATTCTGTGTCACACTCGATTATATTCGTAATGCTGTTGGGTTTGGTGGAAATGATTCCGACCTTTACAATCGGTCTATTTTCTGGATATGTGGCGGACAATTATGATAACTTAAAAATAATGTTGTTAACTGATTTGGTAAGATTCTCAATAATTACATCGATTACCATATATCTTTTATTTTATGGTTTTAGTTTTGTTCCGGTGCTCATTATGGTAGGATCTGAAGGACTTTTAGGAGCATTATTCAGACCAATATCAATGAGCTATATTCCTCAAATAACCAAGGAAGAGCACATACAGAGAGTTAATGGTTTTCTAAATTTCGGAGGAACCCTTGCTTCAACTACCTCATTTTTTGTCGGAGGTGTTATACTCATCTCAATAGGTGCAATAGTTGGCTTAATATTCGACTCACTTTCCTATCTATATAGTGTAATTACATTGTTTCTGATATACACTTTTATGCATTATCCCATAAAAAGTAAAGAACAAAAAAGCGTAAAAAAAGGGCTAACCAATCCAATTAGCGGAGTAAAAGAAGGATGGAATGTTCTTCTAAAAACTCCTGGAATCTTTTGGCTTTCAATTTCTACGACAGGATTTCAATTCTTCTATTCAATGGCGGGAATGTACATAGTTGTCTATATAAGTTCGTTTCTTGGTGGATCAGGTTTAGTTTATGGAATGGTTCTTTGTATAGCTGGAGCATCTAGTGCCATTGGATCCTTACTTCCTGCAAAGGTAAGAATAATGGGCCAAAGTGGTATTTTTATAATAATCAGTTTCATTGCGATTGGCATATCTTTCTTTATTTTAGGGCTAAGTCACCTGCTCTATATCGACTATGCGTTGTTCTGCACCGCAGGAATTTTTTTTGGAATTTCAATAACTATTTTTTCAAGTGTTCTTCAAACCAATATAGAAGAAACTTATATTGGAAGGGTATTTGCTGTTGATGAGCTTATGACGTATATAGGCATTCCAGCAGGTCAAATAGTGGGTGGATTATTAATAACTATTTTTGGAATATCTGAAATTTATTCATTATCAGGGCTTGGAATGCTTGTTATAGGCAGCTTAATGTTTCTTCTTCCACAAGTCAAAGCTATAAAAATTCCACAAATGAAAAAATAACTAATTATATACATTTTGACGTGAGAATTTACGTTATAATTCATCGGCCTCTCAATTATATTAATAATATAAGACCCGATTTGTGAAAAAATAAAATAATATTGTGTTATTTATAATAACATTACAATCTCAGTTTCCATCAAATGGAAGACTGGTCGGTCTGTTGTCATCCAATAAAGATTCTTCAAGGAAGAAACCTATAACGGGTATTACCATATCATATCACCTCTTGCATATATGATATTAGTCATATAATAATTTTTCTTATTATGAAACTTTAGAATGATATTATTTCAGGGACAATCCCCGTAATGCTTTATCATTTCCGGATTATTTGCCTCAGGTTGTGCGTATTGATTTTCGGACCCTCTTCCTTCTTCTTCCACTCAGGCAACTTCTTCCTTATCTTTGCATGCATCTTTCTCTTCATCATTGAATTCACGAATTATGATATTGAACATGTATGATATTTCTCCATCCATTTGGGGATTATCCATGAATTTGTGGATGAGAAAAAAGGGCTACGAAAAAATGCTGATGCGTAAACAGACAGTGGATCACCCGTTTGGAACCATAAAGAGAGGAATAAAATTCAGGGGAGTAAAACAGCTGTTATCACCCTGGTAGAAAGACCCACACAACCCATATTGAATAGGGAAGATGCCCTTAAGACGGTAGAAAGGGAAATTGCGAAAACCTGCCCCGGAACGTAAGACGAATTAGTAAGTCACAAATAATTCTCACACAATCTCGATGGATATATATAAACATAAAGAAGTAGTTTATGACACGGACGACAGCAAAATGATAGTGGACGAATATGAATTCAACTATACGGAGAATGAGTGGAATGCGTTCATGGAACAACACAAGGAACCCGGAACAAGGATAAAATGCTTAAAGAGTCCACCTCATGCAAATTTACTGCAAGGCTCCTCATGGATCATGGATTCAAGATGTATATGGCGAATCCTAGTGTAATCGCCGGTTGTTTTTTGTGCATTTTCGCCGGAATAAAAGTGATCCAGATCGCCGGTTTAATTTTGATCCATTTCCTAATGTGGAAGGGGATCAGGATTGTACGGGCTGGAGGTGTGGAGAATGATAAGGAATCTTAAAGAAATGGGAATGAGCAACCGGGAGATAGCAAGACAACTCGGTGTATCCAGGAATACAGTAAGCAGGATGCTCAGAAAAACAAGGATACAGGAGAAAAAGAAAAGGCATAGGGGATCAAAGCTTGATCCATACAGGGAAAATATCCGTTCACTGATAGATGAGCACAATCT
>JAJZXP010000418.1 GCA_021806345.1 Thermoplasmata archaeon
GAAGTATTGAGCAAATGGGTTGGAGAGAGCGAGAAGGCAGTAAGGGAAATATTCAAGAAAGCAAAACAGGTTGCTCCGTCAATAGTATTTCTTGATGAAATTGACTCCATAGCACCAAGAAGGGGTGCAGGTGGAGACTCAGGTGTTACGGAACGAATTGTCAATCAGCTATTGACTTCCATGGATGGAGTGGAAGTTTTGCAGGGGGTTGTTGTAATTGGTGCAACAAACAGGCCAGATATACTGGACAGTGCTTTGATCCGTGCTGGAAGATTCGATAAAATGATTTATATCCCACCACCTGACAAGGAGGCAAGGTTACAAATTTTAAAGGTTCATACTAAAACCATGCCACTGAGTGCGGATATGGATCTTGAAAGAATAGCCGCTGAAACAGATGGATATGTGGGTGCAGATCTGGAAAATCTCTGCAGGGAAGCGGGAATGATGGCATACAGATCTGACCCGGAAGCTTCAATAGTGGATGATGAAGCGTTCCACAGGGCAATGAAAGTCATAAAGCCGTCAGTTGATAGTGAAGTCATCAGTTTCTATGAAAATCTTGCAAAAAGCATGGGAAAAAGCATCAAGGAAAAGAAGAAACAGGTAGAGGAGTCAGGACTCTACAACTAAATTTTTATTGTAAAAAGGATTACATATACATGGTTCTAAAACGAATGAGAAAGATAGTGGGCAAGTCCATAGCAACCAGCGACGGGAAACTGGTAGGGAAAATTGATGATTTTGCTGTGGACGAGGGGACAGGCATGATCACAGAGATCCTTGCAATACCCGACAAGGGAAGGATTGAAAACTTGAAGAAGGACGTAAATGGAAGATACATAATACCTTATTCAATAGTAAAACCTGGACAGGACTTTTTAGTTGTTGATGCAGACAAGTTAAAAAGATTAAAGTGATGATGCAGTGGGAGCATATCTGAGTAGACCGCCCAGTCCTGAGAAAGCCTTCTTAAGCAATTTGCCTTCGTCACTTTCTTCCCCTATTATCTCCACGGTTGCACCCGATTCCTCAGCGAGTTTGTACAGTTTTGTAATGTAATCTTCCTCGTGCTCCAGTTCCATTGATGCTCCACATTTTGAACATGAGTTATCGTCTGGTCTTTCGTTGAATTCCTGCTCAAAGGAACATGATGGGCATCTGTAGAAATATTTTGTTTTTCGTATTCCCTCCGAGAGCAAGAGCATATCCAGGGATTTTCTTTCAAGTGCAAGCATGATCTCTTTTTCACCATACACTGCAAGTCCCTGGTCACCCTTTCTAAGTTCTTTCATGAATTTGTTAACCAGATCCTTTTCTCTTGAAATTTCAAGGTCCTTCATGGATTCTGCAGCCTTTTCAACCAGTTCCCTAAGTCCGGATTCGTCTGTGTACCCGACATCGAACAAATCTACCACTTTTCTCGTTATATCATTGAACATGTACCCGTTTTCATAAAAGAAATTCTTGGTTGAACCTGGTCCACCTATGAAAACGCCTTTAAGATCCCTAATATTGGACATAAAGGTGTTGTTTATAATATCCCCAATCTTCTTGAAGTATTCGTTTGCAGCGATTTCTATCAATCTCTCATATCTTCTTGATGATTGACCTCCCTGGTGATGCTTGCTTGGAACCAGAGACTGCTCATTTGTAACTGTGACTATATTTGTGCCATTCAGGTATCCGATAGTTGCCTCCTTTCTATCTATTACTATTAGCCCGTACACATCCTTCGGTTTTAACTGTAGCAATAGAGGTTCTGTATAGAATTGCGAGTCACATTTGTAAATGAAAGTCTGGATTGGTTCCGGTGGTTCAACAATCTGACTGTACATTTCCGTCTGGTCACCCCTTTTTTGAATATGACCAACGAAGAAAACGAGACCAGTTTCCGGAGGCATTTTATAATATTTCAGTTTTGACATTATTGATTCTATTGCTCCCAGCACATTCTTTCTCGTTGATTTTGATTTTATATTGCTTGAGGTCGAGAACTCTTCCCTGAGGTACTGGACTACATCATATATCATTTTGTCAGGCGGGATATATAGCGAAATTAACTCGGTCCCCCGTCCCTTTAGATTTGCCAATTCCTCCAGAGCTTTCTTGAATTCATACTTTCTCAACTGTTTTTCATCTGAAGGCATGAAAGAGAAAATTTATAATACTATATAACTTTAGTCAATGAATTTTATGGAATCATTTATTGTGTCAGTGGGAGGTTCTATGATAAATCCCTCTACTGTTGACGTCGAATATGTAAAGAAGTTTACTGAAATAATTAAGGAAGTTGAAGCACCTAAGAAGGGAATAGTAGTTGGGGGTGGTTCAAATGCTAGAAATTATGTAACGGCAATGTCAAAGTTTACGGAAAATGATTATTTTCTGGACGAAATAGGAATAATGGCAACTAGGATGAATGCCAAAATAGTGCAATGTGCGATGGGCCTGACTAATTATAAGATTCCTGAAACAATTACAGACGCTCTTCAGCTGATAAGACTTGAAAAAATGGTTGTTATGGGTGGAAGCATTCCAGGTCATACTACGGATACAGTATCAGTTTTACTGGCAGAGGCAATGGGAATTAAGAAAGTTTACAACCTCACATCAGTTGATATGGTCTATACAGATGATCCAAAGAAGTACCCGGATTCCAAACCTCTCAGGACTGTGAGCTATAAGGAAGCATTCAATATATCCCTTAAAAGCTACACCGGGGCCGGAAGCAACCAATTTATGGATTCGGTATCCCTACTGATTGCAATGAGATCAAATATTCAAATAAATTTGATGCATGGTAAGGACCTTGATAATTTTAAAAATTCAATAAATGGTAAAAAATTTAATGGAACAACAATAGGATAGTTTTATCCTATTATCTTATCTTCGAAAGTCTGCTCTCCGTCAATTATGGAATATCCATCTTCAGTGGCGATTCTCTGTTCAGCAGGTACGATAGACAGATAGTTTGGAACATTCTTTCCTATTCTCATCGGGAATGGTTCCAGTGCCTTGTTTTCGTAGAAGATTCCGGTTGGAATCTTATTCCCCCATTCCTGAGCCTTCTCCATTGATTTTGCAAATATGGCTCCAGCCTGATCTGCATTTGAAGTTGTAACTGTTGGATTCCAGGATTTGTCATCATCAAGCTTGTATACTCTTTCCCTGTACCATTCCATAGTGTTTATATTGTTGTAAGTTGGGCAGGGCTGCAGTACATCAATTACTGCTGATCCCGGGTGATTCATTGCTCTTTTGATTATTTCCTTCAACTGCTTCATGTCAAAGGAGAACCCTCTTGCAACAAAGCTATATCCTGCACTTAGTGCCAGAGAAATGGGATTCAGTCTCGTGAAAACGTTTGGTCTTGATAGACTTTTGGTCTTCTCTCCAAGTGGCATAGTTGGTGCTGCCTGGCCCTTTGTTAAACCATACACCTCATTGTCGTATATCATTATGGTAAGTCCCGTGTTTCTTCTTCCTTCAGCAACAAGATGACCAACACCTATGCCCATCAAGTCCCCATCTCCACCCGTGACAAGTACCTTCAGGTTTGGATTTGACAACTTAACTCCAGTAGCAAATGGGATTGCCCTCCCGTGAAGGGTGTGGACACCGCCTACGTTAACATAGTGAGGAGTCTTCCCGGAACACCCAATTCCGGAAACCATTACTACATCAAGCGGATCAAGGTTAAGCTCAGCCATGGATTGCTGAATTGAAGTAAGGATACCAAAATCTCCGCATCCCGGGCACCAGTCTATTGCCAAATCTGTTCTAAAATTATGCGCCATGTTTTAACACCTTCTCTACATTTTTCTCCTTATTGTTTATAATTTCCCTGGATGCTGTTAGAATTTCATCCTCAGTTATGTGTCTACCATTATATTTCAAAATTTTATTCTCAATTTTTATTCCTGTTTTTGACATTATTACCTCCGCGAGCTGTCCAAGGAAATTGCTTTCCACATCGATGGTTATTTTTGCTCTGCTAAGCACTTCCGTTACAAATTTTGCCGGAAATGGTGCCATCATCTTTATGTAAAGCAAATTTGCCTTTATCCCTTCCTCAGAAAGCAGGTCGATCACGTCAAGAATTGGACCCTTCTGGCTTCCCCATGTTACAAATGTGATATCGGCGTTCTTGTCTCCCAACAATTGTGCCTTCTCCTCTTGCGGGATCTCGAAATCTGCTGTTTCAACTTTCCTGAACCTCTTTACCATCATTTTGTCCCTTACTTCTGTATCTTCTGTAACATGCCCCAATTCATCGTGTTCATCCCCAGTCATCCAGAAAATATCTTTTCCAAAAGCTCCGAGGTTGGAAATTCCGTTTTCCGTATCCAGATTATATCTCTTGAAATTGAGTCCGTGCTTTTCGAATTTGGTCGCATTTATTTTAACCTTCTTCTGGTCAATGTTTTCAACGAAATCTGAAGTGTTCGCAAGGTTCTTGTCTATCAGATGAATGACTGGCAACTGGTATCTATTAGCATAATTCATTGCATTCATTGAGTCATATATACATTCCTCTACATCCCCTGATGACATTACTATCCTTGGGAACTCTCCGTGCCCTGTGTT
>JAJZXP010000099.1 GCA_021806345.1 Thermoplasmata archaeon
TCTCCTTCAGAATTACACTTCCTTCGAAAATTATTAAGAAATTGGGCCTAAAGCCAGATGATCTGATTGTTTATGGCGAAAAGGATGGGGAAATAGTGTTAAGAAAGATGAAGATGGAAGAGACCCCTTAATCTTAACTGAATTTTGTCAAGAAATAGTCCTGAAGTCTTCAATCCGTGAAATTTTAAATATTATTATAATGTTTCTACACAGATTCAACTGAACAAAAAAGAGAGTTTAGCAGGATTTATCCTTGCAGTTAGTGGATTAACTCTTCTTGCCATTGGTGTTATTCGACTATTATATCTGAATAGTCTCCCCGGACTAACGAACGTTGCATCAAATTATAGTTCTTACCTATTCCAGTTGAAACTTTTTTCAATAATGGAATGGTGGGGACTCGGAACGTTGCTTGTTGGGGCAACTTTGCTGTTTTTATCGGTGTATCATTGGCAGCCCAAGAAGCTAGCTACATTTGGCAAAGCAGGAATTATAGCTTTGACGGCCCTTGTCATTATTGGTCTAATGCTTTCAATAGTTACTCTGTACCCGATTGTTTTGAGTTCCCAACCAAGCGGATCAAATACTTCTTCAGGGAACTCTGCTTTAACGCCACAGGCCAGCATCCAGATTAACCAGGTTGCTTCTTCGCCCCCTATTTACCAAATTTATGTTGTTCAATTCAATGGAAATATCAGTTTGAATAAAGTTGATTTATTTCTTAAGTCAACAAATGGCAAAAACTATACAACATTACTTGGAGATGACTTAAACTCAGTAATGAATCTGGGAAATCTTTGGAATGTAACTGCGTTGGGATCTTCTTACTTATCCAAATCAACGGTTATAGAAATTTCTGGGAAGACCCCGATTCTAGGAGACCAAAACCTCAGTGAAATAAAATTAATCGACATAACTACAAAAGGTAGTATTGTCAGTGCAAATTTTTAAGGGATAGTTAAAGAATCAAACTAAATACTTACCTCATCTTCTTCAAAACAATCTTCCCATCTTCCTCATAAAATCCCACAATATCTTCTTCTTTCACGCCAAGTTTAACTTGAACTCTCTTTGGAACTGTCATTCTCAGGGAAGATCCTCTTTTTGAAAGATGTGATACATCTACCAATTGTTGCATTAAGTGGAATTATTAGTATAAATTAAAATGTTGACACTACAATCATTTGAAAATAATTTTCATGCCAAAATAAAAAAGTTTTTATTCTTAAGGGAGTAAAAGATTGTGCAGATTAATATCCATGAACAAAGAAGTGAGAAAATGAATGGTCTGATACCTGATAAAAAGCATCCCGTTGAGATGAGAATTTTTCCAAATCAAAAGTATGGGGACATTGGACATGATGAGGCTGAAGAAAGGTTAAATTATCTATTCGGGCACCATGGAGATACTTTGCTCAATAGGAATGGAGTCTATAGGGTCCATTCTGTGATACCCGTAAATAGGATGAAAGAAGGGACAATTGCATTATTTCGATACGAGGATAGGATACTTGGGGAGGGGAAAATTTCTCACGAAGTCAGGTACCTGGAACCCAGCAATCCGAACTATCACCCAGAAATGGAAGGATACATCGTATTTGATAAGGTTTCTCTGCACCATTACCCAAATGAACCGTCGGTTAATGAGTTATGGAAAATCACAGGAAAATTTCCCGGCAAAAGAAATTCTTGGACTCGCTTTGACATAGGTTTCTTGAGCGATTTACGTGACGCAGCTGGGTTGATTCTTTAAGACCTTTGGTCGTGATAAAATATGGAAAGTGAACATAATTTTCAAGAAAGTGTTGAGTACGGGAAAGTTTTGGAGATTGGAATTAGCGAATTACGATTGGATAAGCAAAATTTCAGGTTAGATTTTGATTCCATTTCGGAGAATGAACGGGATGAGAAACTCTTTGAGGAGGAAGATATAATTGGCATGGCAGAGGATATCGTATCCTCCAATGGTCTTAATCCACATGAGAATATGCTCGCGATTAAGGAAGACGGAAAAAACATCATACTTGAAGGGAATAGAAGGTTACTGGCAATTAACTGCATCCTGAACAGAAATCTAGTTCCATCGCGCTATAGAGAGGAATTTAACAGAGTTGTCCAATCACCGCCCTCTGAGGTAACCTCTCAACTTAGGAAAGTCAGAGTAGTATTCTTGCGATCAAGGGACGAAGCTAGACCTTACATTGCAGACAAGCATTCTGGATTAAGCACTAAGCAGTGGAGTCTTATTTCTCAATGGAGATTTGTAAAAGCGGAATATGACAGACTTAATAAAGACATTAGTGCAACAGTAAACTCACTTAAGATAGATAAGAGTAAGGCCATTAATTCTTTGAAGGCATACAGTTTCTTAAATTATGCAAGAGGACTTTCATTTTGGGATACTGATGGATTAAGAGCAGAAATAAGCAAAAATCGGCTTGAACCGACTAGAATGACCAGAGCTCTTGAATACGCTGACGTCGTAAACACTCTTGGATTATCTTACGACACCAATTTTCAAGTCGGACATAAGCCAGAACTCTCGGATGAAAAATTTGATCACATAATTTATCAATTCACTAAATCCACTCTGACCGATGCAACGATTGATCGTATAGATACTAGGAGCACTCGAGATGAAATTGTAACTCTGATAAGAAGATGGGCCGATTCATATGACAGAACCCATCCACAACAAGCAGCTACAGCTTCCCCGTCCGGAAACTCGCCAGGAACAGGAGGAACCAATACAACAAGTTCTGGACCAACACAGCCTTTGACGACAAGTACTCCTGGTGTTTCCCCTGTAAGCCCAACTACTTCGACTTCTAGGAACGTGAAGCCAGAAAAATACTTTGAGAAATTACGGTGTTCAATCCCTGATCAGCGACTTTCTAAATTGACAACTGAGTTATCTGAAATTTCGAAAAGAGGCAGAGTGGATACATTCCCAGCCGCTGCCATTATGCTTGCACGAGCATTGATAGAATCGTGCTTGCTCTACAAAATTGAAGAAAAGAACCTCACAAATAGCCTCAAGTCAGTATGTTACAAAGGCAGATGTGGACTAGATGAGGTCATTTCATTTTCGATCGCTAATGCGAATCAGTTATTCGTGAACCCAGCCATCGCTAATCCTCTTAGATACTTGCAGGGAAACGGCGGGCATCGTAAATTCATGAACGATGTGGTGCATGGAAATTATGTGGATCCCACACCAGCCGCATTGGAAGCAATAGCAGGGGACGTCAGGGAACTTATTAAAGCCATATTGAGTGGAAATTCTTGACTTCAAAAACCGCAAGTGGCCTAAACACATACGCGATATCGATCTAATATGAAACCTACAGTAACACCCCTAAGGTACCCTGGAGGGAAGACCTGGCTCTTCGAATATGTGAAGGAATTCTTACAGTTTCATGAGTTGGAATCAAAGATAGTCGTTGAGCCCTATGCTGGAAGCGCCTCTATTTCTATAGGACTATTGCGGGGCGACCTGGTGAAGGAAGCTTATATTGGCGAGAAGGACCCAATTATAGTCTCTTTCTGGAATGCAGTACTCACGAGAAATGACGAGTTGGTAGAGTATATTTCTACCCTTGAGGTTACCATGGACACGTGGTTTGCCCTCAAGAAGTATCTTTTACCCACAAGCACAACTAATTATGATATCGTGGAAGTAGCCGGTGCCTTCCTCTTTTATAACAGAACAAATTACTCCGGTATAATCAAAGGAGGGCCACTAGGTGGAAAGAAACAATTATCTCCATATAAGTTGGACTGTCGTTTCAATAAAGAAAGAATCATCGAAAGAATCCGTGGATTAAAGGATTTGTACGGGAGGTTGCACATCGTTGAATCAGACGGACTGAACTTCATGCAGGAAATGTCCTCGAAGTTCCCGGATGACTTATTTTTTTATGTCGATCCGCCATATTATGGGGCAGGGAAAGACCTATACCGGTTCTACTTCACGGACGTGGAGCATGAGAGTCTTTCTGATTTTCTTACGAATCTGGACGCCCCTTGGCTACTAAGTTATGACAACGCGGAGTTCATAAGAAACCTATATCAAATGAGAACAAAATTTCCTGTTTACACCGATTACCAGTCTGGTCACCTTAAGAGGGAAGTGAAGGAACTTCTCATATCAAATCGCGTAATCCCGCCGATTGCACCTAAGATTTCTCGTGATACTCAAGCTTGTAGTACAAAAAATGAGACCATTCAAGATGTCAGCTGAAACTCCACCAATACCCACACCCCCACCTATTCTCCTTCTCCGGATCATAAACCATCGTAGGTCTGTGATGTTCAGTAACCATGTTAGGCTCTCCGAATATCCCAATCATTTCAGGGTCTGTCATTGACAAATTCAAAAGGTAAGTTCCCTGGTGATTATCAAGTAAGACCTTCAACTCAACAAAATCTTCCATTTTGAACTTATACCTGTACTGATCGCCTCCCCTCAAATATGGGGGATCCAGATACAACATAACATCTGGCCTGTTGTATCTCTTAATCATGGACTTAAAATCCATGTTCTCAACAATCCATTTCTTCACAAGGAGAAAATC
>JAJZXP010000469.1 GCA_021806345.1 Thermoplasmata archaeon
ACTATTAGCAGGACGACAGATGTGAATGCTTTCTTTATTGCAAGGCCGAAAAATAAACCATCTACAAACAGCAGTAGCACTGTTATCTCCTGGCTGAAGGGTTCAAGGAAAGTTGGATATGCCATCGTGGATCACTTTAATTATAATGTCTGACAATATAAAATGCTTTTGATTTACGTACATCACACTATTAAAAAAAATTTGTGCGAGGGGGCGTGTTCAATAATACGACACTTTTTAAATTTAAACCATAACTCCTTGTTCTATGGGCAAAATGTCCTGTTTGTTTACATGTTTCTCATGGTACTCTAGAACTAATTGTCGAACATAGTCAGACAATGATTGAGATACCCGTTATTGAATCGCCTGATATCCTCCATGACCTTCTTTCGGAATCTAGATCCATGTTCTACCGCGGACAGTATCGCCAGTTCTGCAGAAATGTAATTGCATCATGGGCATCTCCCACCAGATCAGTGGCGCATCTCAACGGTATCTCTGTAGAGCACACAAACCAGATCAATCTTAACCGTTTCCTCGGGAACATCGTACACTTGATATATTCGGGAAATCAGTGGAACTGATCAACAGATTCTGCACCGATCCTGTTCTGGTACTGGATGACGCAGTTCTGCAGAGACCCTGAAGACACATCGACGGTGCCGGATGGCTATACAATCACAACGAGGGGGAAGACCGTTCGGGGCATGTCTGCATTCACAGCAGCGGTAGCAGGAAAAATATACATCGACAATTGGTGAATTGGAGGATAAAACGCAAAACTACAGAAATTAGATTCAAGATATTTGCAAATAGTACCCCTCTATGTGTAAAATTCCCAGATAAAATTAATAATCTAGTTCTCCTATATTATAGTGAATTATCATGGCAATCAAGTTAAGGAAAACAGAAGACGAAAAAAATTTTGAAAGGCGTTCAAGAATAAGTAAATGGAAGTCGGATATTGACAGGGCTATCAGACAGTACAAGAGAAACTATGACAAAAATGTAGAAAGCATCAAGGAAGCAATCAGTACAAACAATATCCAGAGAGCAAGACTGTTTGCAACAAATATGGTGACTTTAGAAGGAGCAATGCGTGGACTCACAGATTATAAACTCTTTTTGGATAATGTAGATTTGAGCCTCCAGTTTGCAAAGACCACGAAAGACATCTGGGGATCTCTAAGCGAAAGCACAAAGGACCTTACTAACAGTCGATTAACTGAAAAACAGGCATTACAAGTTCAGCAGAACGTTGAAAAGATAATATCTGCATCGGAACAGATTGAAGACAGATTAACTGGACAACTTGACATGATAAGCAATTCTATTGATCAGAAAGGACTGAACAATGCAAATGTTGAAGATATCATAAAGAAATTCTCTCAAGGCGAGACTAAAATAGATAAGGTTGAGGAATCAAAGTTAGATGATATTATAAGGGATGTGAAAAAGAGTATAGAGAATGACGAAAAAGTATAAGGTAAAATTATTGATATTTATTTTAAAAGAATTACAGACGGTGCAACAATTACAAATCCCGGAATAGAAATGTGGTTGATATATGAGCAAATTAGATAAGTAAGAAAAAGTTGTAATGGTATGGCATTAATTCTTAAATCAAAGATTCGTTACACTGACGGAACCCCTAACGTGAAAAATTGTTCCAAAATCTATCTCCATGTTGATCCTAAGAAGTTCAAGGGAACATATGATGTAAAGCCTCTGTCGGTAGTTAACGGAAAAATAGTTTCTGCGGAACCGGCTGAAGACTCTGATATTTATGATAATGGAAACTACCTGTATGAAACCGTCTCGGGGTTGCCAATATCATTTATTTTTCATCCTGCCTACGAGATCAGGGATTTCTTATTCATATCAAAGAAATCATATTCTAAACTTAGTAAAGTTGGAATAATTCCTGATCGCTTCGTACTTACGGTCGAGATTTTATCCTTACAAGGAAAGCTAAAAAACAGAAAAGTATATCCAAAAGCACAGGTCTATGATAATCAGGATTGAGGGGTAATCACTTGGATAACATTAAAGAAGGAGCAATTCTGTTGGAGATTACATCAAAAATTCAGGAATGCATAACTAATGAAAAGCTTGGACATATTGAAAAAGCAAGACTTTGTTACTCCAATGTATATGCTCTTCTCGTTAAAACTGCCGCTACTGAAGATAAGACTGCGAGAGAAAGACGATTGAGACAGGCAAAATTGATAAAGTCAAAGCTGGATTCAATCTCTCAAAATCAAAAAAAAGTAGAAACATCAACAGAAGACTACACGGTCGCACTCCAAGATTTAGGAGTTAGGTTATACACCCACCCAACTAAGAAATTTGAGGATATCTCTGGACTTGAAGATGTGAAGAAGGCTCTGCTCTTAAATCTGGTATATCCAATTAAATTTTATGAACTTTCTAAGGAATTCAACATAAAGAGAAGTCGAGGAGTTTTATTATATGGGCCACCTGGAAATGGAAAAACCTTAATTGCGCAAACTGTAGCAGGCGAAGCCGAAATTAATTTCCTTGAGATAAACCCTGCTTTTCTTTATAATGAACTATTTGGAAAATTCGAGAAAAACTTGACGAAACTGTTTGAAATAGCACATGATCTGTCCCCCTGCGTCATTTTTTTTGATGAAGTTGACACACTAATGCCTAGGAGAGACAACATCAATGAAAACGTGATAAGAAGAGGCGTTTCGCAACTCCTGATAGAAATAAACAAGGTAATGGAGGCAGAAGAAAGTCGTATATTTATACTCGCTGCAACTAATTTGCCCTGGGAAATTGATCCTGCGATGTTGAGACCAGGTCGCTTTGATCTAAAACTTTATGTTCCTCCACCAAATTTAAAAGCAAGGATGGAAATTATTCGAAGGTTCTTATCGAATAGCCACTACGATAAAGACATAGATATTGATCGGCTTGGAATGATGACTGAAGGATTTTCAGCCGCGGACATCGACTTTATAGGCCGCAAATCATCCGAGAAGGTTTTTCTTGAAGCAATTAATAGCGGTCTGAAGCGTGCGATTAATCAAAACGATTTGGTGGAAGCCATAAACAGTGTCAAACCATCTATAAGTAAAACCATGGTTAGCAGATATGAGGATTATTTTACTAACGGTTATAATTAATTTGAATAGTTATGCTAATAAAGTATTTTTCAATTCTTCTTATAGGCACAAATTATAAATTCCCAATAGCTGCTGGCAATCTAAGGCAGTATGATCAAGAACTCCCCGCTTTTATCACCATGAAATTCCTTCCAGAGTCTCTAGGATATCTTTTCGCCTCTTAGTTCTCTCCAACTCACTCAGATTCCCGTTCTGATCCTCCATCACATGGAGCTTCTCCAGCTCCAGGAGCATCCTCTCAATGGAGTATTTCCTCACTAGTCCGGATAATTCCGTTCCCCTCAACAGTGAAGAACGGATGATCAAACATATGAAAAAGACAAAGAGGATGCCGCGAATGGTTGATTCTTTGATTGCTATAGGAGATTTAACCTGCATGAAATGAATTCTGGAACAGCCGGAATTCAGTCAGAGAGAGGGTGATGGAGGAACTTGAGTGATTGGATTCATATTACCTTAATTCACCCTTGATCACATTCGCTGATCACCAATTTCTTCTCAGGGGGAAGCAATATGTGTATGTGCCATGGCACCCGCTCCTTGCATTGATGCAGAGGGATACCAGAGGTTCTGAATATACAACCACATCAGTCAGTGGGCAAAAAAGGGAGTGGAGATGATAAATTAAGTTCTTGAGGGAGAAAACAGGATCAAGGAAATGGAGAATCATACAATGGATGGTATTTGTTCAACAGGGAAGTCTTCGACAAACATTTAAATGTCATCAGACTCTATATCTTTGATATCAATGGGAGTAGAACAATTTTTAGCACCAGGTGAAAATATAAGGTTTACCTCACCACAACCTGTTTCATTTCAGGGAGATACCTACACTCTTTTGATTACAGATAGAAGACTTCTTTGGCACAAAACAAAGGGGCTTCTTTTTAAAAAGAATAATTTTGTTGCAGTTCCAATAGAACAGGTCAAGAATATAACTTATGAGGAGAAGGGATTAATGAAAAAGACTGGGCATATTGCGGTAGAGGTCGGAAGCAAAACATATAATTTCTCGGGAAACCTGGAAGCCATTAGGGCAATTTATTCTGAAATGCAATCATACCAGTTGATGGATCGAGAATTGCACAAACCACCCCAGTAATCTTCTTTTTTTGGTAAAACGAACAATCTTGGACTCTAAATAGTGGAAAGCAAATCAGCTCTATTTCTTATTTTTTCTGAAAACACATGAGCCCTTAACTCCCCATACTGGGAATTTTATTACTCATCATATGAATTGATCAAGAGTTGTTCCTTTGGTGTTTGATTTTCCAGATGATCCATTATGACTCATGTCCTCTGCTGATTTCGGTATCATGATCTCATCGCCCAGGCTCTCAAGGACACGGTTCAGCGTTTCTCTCACCCTGCTTGCATAGTAATTCCAGTCCGGGACTCCATCGAATTTCGTGCCAT
>JAJZXP010000072.1 GCA_021806345.1 Thermoplasmata archaeon
CACTGCAAGACTGTAACATAATCTGTCGAGATTTTTCGGAAACATAGCTATAACCTATAATCCAATTGATTTTATGTGTTGAAAAAGTAAAATTACCATACCATACATATAGAGTTTGATATATATCAATATCATCATATATCCTTTTATATCATATATGCACTTATTTCATGAAATGGATAGATACATATTGAATAAACTTAGAGAAAGACTACTGGATCGTGGGTCGATTCGAAAGATGCCAGAAAAAACTCTACAGGAAACATTCATACTGAATACTTGGGGAACAAATGCAATAGAAGGAAACACTCTGACTCTTAGGGAAGTAACTAGAATAATAGAAAGCGGAATGACAGTGACTAATCGTCCAATAAGAGATCTTATGGAAACGGTTCAGCATAGTTCTGCTCTAGCTGAAGTGGCCAGAGGAGACATATCCAAAATAAACATGAAAAGTGCTCGGGATTACATAATATCATCTTCCATGGAATACTTTTGGATGCAGGACGATGGAGAAAAGTCAACGTAAAAATACCTGGTTTCAGACGCTCACCTCCTAGGGTAGAGAAACTCTGGTCTCTTCTGCAAAAGTGGGAGCAGAAATATGTAGAAAATGAACTTTCAAAGGATGATATATTCCGTCAAGCAGCAGAAATGCACTTTGGTTTTGAATCCATACATCCTTTCTCAGATGGGAACGGAAGAGTAGGAAGATTGCTTGTAAACATACACTTTCTCAACCATAATTGGCCGTTGATAAGCATTCTTTCGCATGATAGAACGGCCTATCTTAATGCACTCGAAGTTGCTCATTACAATGGGGTGAATGAGCTGAAATTGTTCCTAGAAATCAATATGGCCAGATCGTTTATCTTTATTCTTGATAAAGTGGGATCAAATACAGATAAACTTATGACACTGCAACAAGTGAAAGAAGCTGCTGGTATAGATTATTCTGTAAAATACATGGCACTGAGAATTAATCAGGGCGAACTTCCTGGGTTCCGCTGGAATAATATATGGCATACTAGCCCTGCAGCGATAGAAATTTACAAAGAAATCAAAGGAAGATAACGACTTTCGTTTGTGCATTTGTGACTTTGATTTTGTGAAGATCTCAGTACACTATGTCGTGGCAACAACTTTAACTAAATAAAAGTGCCTATTAAAGGCTTTCAATGAGTTTTCTTATCTTACTTGCGCGAATTATAGTAGCCTCCGCTGTCATACTTATATTATTTATGGAGTTGTTATAATAAGCCTTGTTTTTAAAGGATCTATATATCCCCAACTCATTTGAGATCTCAATTAGATCTTTTCTTTTATCGCTATTGCTCTAAAGGTTCGACATGCTCTCCAAGAAAACTTGTATTTCCTTATGTACGTCCGTCGTTCTGCTTAAAACTTCTCCTATTGATATGAAATAATTCTTTACCAAGTTGAAGCATGAATAATAAGCTCGACTGATAGAGGTTTTATACATCGCCTCTTTGAGAAGGACATCGATTTTTGCGTCATTGTTAAGTTTAATGGCTAGATTAAGATATTCAGTCCACACTTGAATGTCAATCGTATTCTTCCTCTATGACAAGTTTTTGCTTAGTATTCAACTTAGTTTCGAGCCACCACTCTTCGTCTAATTTATTCAGCAGCTCAATCATTTCTTTGGGACTTTTTTTAGTGTGAATTTTCAAAACTAAGACTTCAGAATCGCTTTGAATCTCAGGATCATTTTCGATTGCAAGTTCAAGACTTTCGCTTGTGAATAGCTTTTTAATTTTCGTTATAGCCTCTTCTATAATATCGATTAAGAAGGTGTTCTTACTTAAAAAGCGTTTTTCATCTGTTAATGAATTAAACATGATATACTTAGAAAGAACTTCAATTCTTTTCTCGTTTGCATTTTCCTCATCATCTATATAGAAACTGAATGGAGTATAATAAAACTGAACAGAGGGTACTTGAGGACTAGTCATCTTCATTACGTTCATCGTGCGTAAAAGTTCAACTGCATCCCTCTCGATAATATCACTAACGGAATCAAAAGAATTTTTATCTAAAAACGAAAGATTATTAATCATTGGAATCAACCCCACTTATTGGATTTTCAAGCGTCTTTGGAAATTCATTAACAAGTTCGAACAATGAATCTCTATTAATAAGTTTTTTCATAAACTGAATAAAGAACATCTTTTCAGGATTTGATAACAGTGGTTCAATGGCAATGTTAAATCCTTGTTTCTCAATAGGAAATATATCACCTAGTCTTATGGATAATACATTTAAGGTTATAAGTAACGGATCCTTTTTCATTTTTCTTAAAAAATCCACTTTTATCAGTTTGCTAAGTCGATCTATGGGCTTCTTTGTAGCTATAAATCTTGTTGTAAAATTAAATGTGATAGCGCTGATGGTCTCATCTACTAAGTTAAGCGAGCCCATGAGATCCCTTATCATATCTGAGCTAGGTTTTCCCACCAATTTTCAAATCAACAGTATTCATAAGAGCAAATACCAAACTGCTTAACGGCTGAGTTTGTAATAAATAGATCATAAGAGAATCTTTTGAATAAATTTGCGTGTTCTGTGCTGCCAGGGTTGGATGGAGAGGATTAGACACAAGTCCTTAAACAATCTGGAATTCATTGTTTTTAAGAACACTCAAAAGATTATCTGGCGTAAACACCAGGACCTGGGTCTCCAGTACGATCTGAATTTGAGCTCCCTTTTGAGACAAAATTCTAGTGTTCATTTATACTCCAGTCCAGCTATGAATTAAAATATATTTATTCTTACTATACTAACCATAAATCGTAATTTATCCATTATAACAATTCGTAAAATCTTATGCAATATAAATTGAGCCATTTCCGGGTGTGGTTTTGCCAGAACCTCATCTACTATTTTATAACTTTATAAATAAGAGATCGATCGTGGATTCTGTTTTTTCTTATTTCTAGAACACATAAATCTTTTCCACTATTTGCAAGCTCTGCACATAACTTTGGTCATAACTACTGATCTTTTCATATTGACAGATGCACACTCGGATTTCATCCAAGTTCACATTTACGCTCCATAAGTTTCGTACACTTATAATTCAAAGAGTACTGTCTTGGCCTGTGCAAGTCTCTATGTGAGACTTTTTTCTCGTTAAAATATCTCAGTGTGAATTAACGAATCCAATCCGTCAGCAGATTTTTTACTTGCTAAGATAGATACTTTTTGACGTTTAAGATTTCCTAGTAAAAATTAAATAATCTGTGAAGCTAACAATCCTATGTATACTCAAGGATATAAATATAAATATGATCTGACTTTGAAATACGACCAAGTGAAGAAGATATTACTGGGCCAAGAAGCTTCTCTTGAGACAGGAAAGCAACTCAAAAATATGGGTTCCAAAAGGACTTTGATAGTGACTGATCCAAATGTGCATAAATTTGGCCTGCTTGATGGTCTAGTAGATTCTGTAACAAAATCCGGGATCGGTTTTGAAATTTATGAAGACATATCAAACGAGCCTACCATGGACAACATAGTAAAAGCTGTAGAATTCTCCAGAAAGGATGGAAATTTTGATTCTGTTGTTGCCATAGGCGGTGGAAGTGTACTCGATACCAGTAAGATGGTGGCTAGCATGTTTACAAATCCAGGAGAACCTGCTGAATACCTGACTCCAGTTGAAGATAAATTTAAGGTTCCAGGGCTTCCAAAAATACTTATCCCAACTACAGGTGGAACAGGGAGTGAGGTATCAAACATGTCCGTAGTAATAGAAAAAGATACCATGTATAAGACCTGGGCCGCAAGCAGCAATCTTCTTGCTGACATGGCTTTAGTTGACCCAAAACTAAATGTAAGTGCCCCTCCACGTACAACGGCTGCGAGCGGAATGGATGCACTTGCCCACAATATTGAAGGGTTTATTAGCAAGGAGGCAAATCCAATCTCAGATGGGATGGCGCTCCAAGCCTCATATCTCATAGCTCATAACCTGAGGACGGCATACAACGATCCATCCAATATAGAGGCTAGGACAGCTATGTCAACTGCAGCCATGCTAGGAGGCATGGTAATAACATTTCCGTGGGTAGCGGGCCCATCAATTCTTGGTCATTGTCTTGGAGAAGCTTTTGGACCAAAGTACGGTGCTATTCATGGCGTAGCTGTAGGTATGGCACTTCCGTACATACTCGATTACAATATACCTCCTTCTTATACCAGAATATCTGAACTATCCAGCATATTCGACATTAGGCCGAAGGGCATAGATGCCAGGACACTGGCAAGAATGATTCCAGGGAAGATAATCGAGCTTCTAAGAGACCTTGAAATGCCGACAACTCTAAGGGAAATAAACTTTCCAAAAACGGATATCGAAACCTTCGCGGACTATATATTCGAGTCCAGGCAAAAACTGTATGATCTTCCCAGATTCAACCCAAGAAGATTGAGTAAAGAGAACACAAGAAGGCTGATCAAAAACATGTATGAAGGCAATTTTGAGAACGCATTTTACCCAAAGGAGGCATAAAAATGGCAGAAAGATT
>JAJZXP010000294.1 GCA_021806345.1 Thermoplasmata archaeon
TTTTATTACTACAATTTAAATCAAAAAAGGAGATGATTCAATGAAAACAAATCCAGGAAAGATATATGGAGATAAATCATTCACTGTATCCTCTTACAGGATACTCACAGAACTGCACGATGAAGCCATAAGGTTTGGTATACCTGTTTCGGAAACACTTACTGAAGCTCTCATTGCCAAGATCCGTGCAAGAGGAGGTTCCGGTATCGAAGCTATGCGCCTTCAGCTTCAGAAAAAGGTGGAAGAGCTTGAGCTTCTTAAGAACAACATTAGGGATCTGCAGAAAAGCATCGACCAGGAAGAAGAGAGATTAAGGAAGGTATATGACGCCAGGGAGATCGATCTAACACTAAGGCTTGGTCCGGCTTACGTCCTGAGGGAACTCTGTAAACATACAACATTCACCATAATGCCCAGGATAAACAGGATAGAACTGGATGCTCTGGAACCCGGAATGAGAATTGTTGAAAGGAAGGAGAACTATGTCCTGGTTGAGACTGATGAAAAGCACATTCTACCGGACCCTGAGGGATTTCTGAGGAAAATCAACAGTACCTTTGACCTTGAATTATTGGCCAATGACATAATGAATAATGCTCTCTTCCTTGGATACCTTGAAGATTTTAAGATGAGATATAAGGTAGGGGACTGGAAGACATACATAGTGGACAGACACGCCGATATCAGGAAAAACATTATTGAGGAATTGAATGGAAGTAATTTCGAAGAGAATTCTGGGATCATACATACTTCATCTCTGCACTGTATAACTTAAATACGATTAAGGCAAGTCTTCGAAAGCTCCAGAATCTCTTAAAGTTAATAACCAACAATGCTCTCGTAAGGCAGAGTTGTGAAATGCCACAAAATTTAACTTATTCCGCATGTTCTCCTCACAATGTCAGACAAACTCATAGCAGTAACAAGGACATCTCGCAAGGAATCATCCTTTAGAATAACACTACCTAAAGAAGTTGCAGAAAAATTGAAGGTATCAAAGTCGGATCATATTGGCTTTTATGAGGTAGGAGGAGAGATAGTAATTAGAAAGATCGATTGAACAATTTAATTTTTCAATGAAATCTCCTTAGCTCTTTTGCTCTAATCATCAAAATTTGTCTATAATTCAATACTCGTATTGTTTATCCAAGTACCCGTTTGAAGTGTAACATAATATGGAGAAATACCGAATTTGACTCCAATTTCTTCATAAACGCTATCGAAAAATTTGGTATTTTTATCATGAACCCTGAACTCAATTCTCTTTGCATCTTCCTGAATCTTCCCATAGAAGTTTGCGTTATGGTTATCCAATCCTCAGTTGTAACATACTAAGCAAAGACCAGCCCGTATATTTTATCGCCCTTATGTTGCAACTTAACGGAAAATTCTGGCAAACCTATTTCCCGTTCTCCATTTAGTTGTTCATGAAGTCGCTTTAGTGCTGAGTTGTTTTCATCCTTTGTTTCATAAGTAAGGACGCGATGTACATTCCTTAGTATATATGAATGAATAACATTGTTGTTTTATTTGTTTCTCGAACCTATGGTATAGTTCCAGTTCCCATGGAATTCGTCCCCGATCAGGTTCACTTTTTCCAGATCCTCGCCCGTCACCACTTTTCCCTTCTCGTATATTCCTCTGTCTATGTCTGCTGATATCTTCAACCCGTTATTCGTTCTCGTATTTCCTATGAGTTCTATTATGGTTTTATATGACCTCAGAGGTTTGCCACGCCAGTTCATGGTTATGTATGAGAACATTCTATGTTCGATTTTGTTCCATTTGCTCATCCCCGGAGGAAAATGACAAACTGTGATATCCATGCCAGTTTCATCAGCGAATTTCTGCAGCTCGATCTTCCACAACTTTACACGAGATCCATTCGAACCCCCACCATCTGTTGCTATCATCAGCTTTGCAGCATGGTGATACCTCTTCTTCCCAAGGAGGTTCCACCATCTTCGTATGGATTCCACTGCGAGCCCAGCAGTATCATGATCGAAACCGATGTTGACCCATCCCTCATTTGCCTTTATGTCGTATATACCATATGGAATCGCTTTTCCTCCAGCATCTGAGAGGAAATCGTACACATTGACCTCGTCCACTTCACCTGGAGGCTTCCACTCCTTTCCGTTGTTCTTGAAATTGCCGATCAGTACCTTCTTCTTTGCGTCCACGGAGATGACTGGTTCATTCTCTTCCGCGAATCGTACGGCCATATCGTTAATGTGCTGGAACTGATCGTTTCGATCAGGATTGTTTTTTCTTTCTCTTGTCTTTCTATTTCCCTTCAGATTGAATCCCATGTTATGGAGTGCATGTCCTATCTTTGCATAACTTATTTCATATCCGGAGGCATTCATCTCAGATTCCAGATGCCGCAGGCTTCGGCTGACCCAGAGTATGGAGGTTTGTGGATTACCGGCTATGGAGGGTTCAACAAGTTCCCTCAGTTTCATGGCAAGATCAGGCCTCTTTACCACAAGATCCTTCCTCCCACCACCCTTCCTGCGTGTCCTGCATGATGGATAATCGTTATTGTTTATCTCGTTCATTCCCTTCAGGATCGTTGGTCTTGAGATGCCTGTTGCCCTTGAAACAATCGCTATTCCCCCGTAACCTATTGATATGCTCTCATTGGCTGCCCATAACCTACGTGAAAGTTCGTTGAAAGATGCGGCTATTCTCTGATACTTCTCAGTTGTTCTGTCGATGAGTTCTTTTTCGTGTTTGATTGTTGCCATAATACAGCAATCAATTCAGGTATAAATATAAATGTTATTCATTCACAAGTCCTTAACATGTCAAAATATACAAAATGTCAAGGCATTTTGTGGATCTTTATTTCAAAAAAATGCATAGTAAACTTGGGTTCATGATTCATGCCCACAAGTTCAGGCATACCTTCGCTGTAAAGGCCATAATGGACAATATGCCACTGAATGTCCTGCAGCAATGGTTGGGGCATTCCTCCATATTCACGACAAGCATCTACACGCAGATCACAGGTATGGATACTTCTTAGTTCATGGAGAGGGTGAGATGAGGAAGAGAGTAATGTGGTGTACCTGAATATCCCATAAAGGTCAATATATTGTTAAATTATGATTAGTGCAAAATTTTTTATAATAATTTGTAGCAGAAGTTTAACGTTATGTTATAGCACAACTTATTCACTTTGAGGTTTTAAGGCCTTATCAGTATAATAATGATAAAATTATGTCGCTTAAATTGGATACTTAAATCTTTAGATAACGAATAACAGACAACAAAATTTACTAATAAGCATGTCAATATACAGGTAAGACTAAATCTTGGTGTAATGGATATGGAATATGTTGGCATAGACAATAAAAACTCAACTAATATCAAACTTAAAAATGACACCACTAAAGTAAAACAAAAAAAATATGGTCTCATGTGGGAGGAAAAGCAGGAGCTGGTCGTAGAACTGTGCAAAGAGAAGCTCCCAGTTCTCATAGAAGATAGAACAAAAGAAATAAAACATCCTCAAACACCTGAAATTAACATATTGATAGAAGGCGATAACTTTCACGCATTATCGATACTTAATTACACACATAGAAAGAAGATTGATGCGATATACATCGATCCCCCCTTTAATACCGGAAGTAAGAATTGGAAATACAACAATGATTATGTTGATAAAGAGGACGCTTTTAGACACAGCAAATGGCTGAGTATGATGGACAAGAGGTTGAGACTTGCCAAACCTTTGTTGAAAGATGATGGCGTACTGATCTGTGCTATAGACGAGAATGAGCTCTGGCATCTGGGAAATCTATTGGAAGAAATTTTCTTTGACAAAGAAATTCATCTCATTACAATTGTTCATAACCCTAGAGGTATACAAGGAAAGAATTTTTCGTATGTCAATGAGTTTGCATTTTTTGTAATTCCCAAGGGGAAGAAAGTAATAGGGCCTAGAAAACTTGATGATGATGAGATTTACTGGAGCAATCTAAGAAATTGGGGTGGAGAGTCGGACAGATCTGATGCTAAAAATTGCTTTTATCCAATTATGGTCAAAGATTCAAAAATTATTGGTTTTGGTGATGTACCTGATGATGATTATCACCCAAAAGACCAGGTACAAATGGAAAAAGACTGTAAATTAGTTTGGCCGATAGATATTAACGGAAAAGAAAAGAAATGGAGATATGCCAGGCAGAGCGTGGAACAGGTCGAAGATTTGTTAAGGGTAAGAAAAGGCTCCAACGGGAGAATAGAAATCGAAATAGGGAAACCCTATGGAACAGTTAAAACGGTTTGGCAGAGTCCAAGATACGATGCCGCCGAATATGGGACAAAATTAATCCATGAACTTGTTCCAGATAACAACTTTGATTTTCCAAAGTCAGTCTACAATGTATATGACTGCTTAGCTCCAATTGTCGATGAAAAAAAAGAAGCAATAATTCTTGACTTCTTTGCAGGATCTGGAACCACTGGCCATGCAGTTATGATGCTCAATAAGAAAGATGGGGGGTCAAGGCAGTTCATT
>JAJZXP010000215.1 GCA_021806345.1 Thermoplasmata archaeon
TTGAAAATTGAAGTGATTTGCGAAACCAATTTGAAAGAACAAATAAAGCGAGCCTGGAATAGATGCCCTGCAATTTTCGCTATTCAAAATCCCATTAAAACAAGCATTTATCAGGAATAACAGGGAAATTGCAGCAAGGAAATCTATCAATTTTAATATTTCATTTATTCAAAATTCAATTCGTGATTCAGGTTAATTCTGATACTTGCATGTCGAATGGATTAACCTTCAAAATCCAAGTGAATTCTTTCTCAACACTTTATCTTCATTTTCAATTAGCAGGTTGAGTTGAGCTATCATATCATCCCTGAACTCTTCTTCCACCTTTATTCCCAGTTTGTTCAGTTTTATAATTATGCCTCCAATTGCAACATGATACCCGTAATAAAACCGAATATGGCATTTTACTGAATTTCTTATTCTGTCCTGTATTATGGATCCAGCTTTCATTGTCCCACCAAGAACGGACACTTTCGGACATGATTTGAAATTTGCCAGCATGGAATTAATTACACTCGCATCGTAATCGGCTGCCTCATTGACTATTTTCAGTGCATATTCATTTCCTTCATAAGCCATCTCAATGACCCTGTGACTCAGAAGAGCAACCTGTCTCTTGTTCCTCTCCCTTTCCAAAACACCCATAATCTCCCTGAAATCTCCCAAAAAATGATTCTCAACCAATTCGATGAATTCATTTCCTTTCAGGATACCATCAGATTGCCTTTGTGCAATTCTCACTGCTTCTCTCCCTATCCAGGAAGCCGATCCCTCATCCCCCATGAACCATCCCCAACCACCTACCCTATTCAAAACTCCGTCCTTTTGAACATATCCTACACTTCCCGTTCCTGGCGCGAATACAACTCCATCTTCAAAAAGATTGGCCATTTTGTAAGCAACGAAACCATCATTTACAACGTCCACATCTGTTCTGCCCATCATTCTTTTAATCATGCTTGTTCCAATCTTTGTAGTTTCGCTCGAATCACCAATTCCAGCTAATCCAGCAATAATATGCGAACTTTCAGTTGGATTCACACCCGAGTTCTTTCTAATTTGCCTCAGTGTATGTTCAATATCATTAACAGCAGTTTCCTCTGGCACAGTGGTGAAATTAGAAGGACCGCTGATACCAACTCCAATTACTTTTTTGGCGTTTTCATCAAAAAGTATAGAACAGGTTTTCGTTGCCCCACCATCAATGGACAGGATCATAAACGCTGATCTTTTTAAAATTTATAATGATTAGGTTTACTTCAACTAAAAATTGGTTAAAAACTAAAAAATTTTAATTAAAAAAAAGAAGAATTTTAACTCTATTCTCCAATTTTTGCACTGACTTCCCCTGCTGGCTTGAAATTCATAATTCCCTGGGACGGCTCCTCAGAGGATATTTCCAGACTGAGTCCCTTTGTCTCCCTTATGGTCAGTATGGTTACTATTGCTCCAACTATTGCCATTCCACCAAGTAACTCAAACTCCCCTCCGTTTCCAAGGGCTGTTCCTAAGATAAGGAATAAGAAAGTAAAGATACCTGCCCCAAGTTTTGCAATTGAAGCAGCAATTCCGTGTCCTGTCGATCTTATGTTTGTTGGGAACAGTTCTGTTGGCAGTATAAAGGTCGTTGTGTTTGGTCCAATATTTCCAAAGAGATATGAAATTCCGAAGATTACAACGAACAGGTCGATATCCCCTTTCAGGAATGAATACTTGACTCCAAGTATTATGTAAGCGATAGCCATCACTCCAAATCCGACCCACTGCAATGTTCTTCTTCCAACTCTATCTATCAGACCTACTGCAATCCAGTATCCTGGTAATGCAAAGGCACCGGCAAGAACAGTATCTCCAATTGCAACATTGAAAATTGTTCCTTTTAGTGTTGCTGCAGAACCGTATCCTATGTTTGAAAGTATGAATCCGTTGTTCAGTGTTGTTCCATAGAAGGCCATATCAAATATGAACCAGCTGATAGTAGTTCCCAATACGAATACTAAGTATGTTTTTAGCAATTTAGCATACTTTGTTTCATGGACTTTTACTGGGGAACCACTTACATCGTCCAGGTTTGAATTCCCTGTTATTCTTCCCACTGCCTTCCTGGCTTCTGTCTCATTGCCCTGCACCTGTAATGAGAATCTCGGAGTTTCCATCAGTTTTCTTCTCAGATATACTACATAAATTGCTGGAAGTGCTCCAAAGGCTAGCATTAATCTCCATGAATCACCCAGAGGCAAAATGAAAATTGATCCCAATCCTACTAGGGCACCTGAAACTAATCCAAAGCCCTGCATTGCAAATACCATACTTACTAGCTTCCCTCTGTGCTTGGTGCTTGAATATTCACTCATAATGGTTGAGCTTATTGGGTAATCTCCACCTACTCCAATTCCCACTATAAATCTTGTTATAATCATCATAACATAATTTACAGAAACAGCTGAAAGTAAGGTAAAAACGATCATTATGGCGAGTTCCAACCCGTACACTTTCTTCCTTCCCCATCTGTCTGATATGTGCCCGAATAGCATTGCCCCAACAAATGCTCCAAACAGAACTGCAGATGATACTCCGCCTTCAATTATTTCTACATTGGAAACGGCATATCCAAAAAGTGATGTTGTTCCCTGTATTGCACTTAAGTTAAATCCATAACTTGATGCCAATATTGGACTTGCAACTGTTAAAACGAACAACAGGTAAGCGTCTGTAAAGAAACCCATTCCTGCAACAAACATTGTCTTAACGTGACTCTTTTTAAAACCGGAATTATCCAGTTCGTTTAAAAGGTCATTTTCCTTTTGTGATGTTGTCATTACATCAATATCGATGACATAGGCATATAAATTTTCTAAGTAGAATACTTACTTGAAAATAGACACAATATGTCTATATATTATAGGTAGTTATTTTTTATATTCCAATCAATTAAAGCTCATGAAAATTATGACTCCAAGATCGAACCAATTTCGAATATATTAGCTCTTGTTGGAAGAATTTCTGAAATATTTTGAAGTTCATTTCCCGAAGGATTGGGATTCAGATATTTCAAGATGAATTGAATAATGCTTTGTGTTTCATTCCATTAATGATACGAAAGAGAACTAAAAACAAGATCAAATTTCACTTGAATTGGAATGAATCTGATGCTTCCACTTAATAATCTATTTCTATCGCTAATTCCAAGTTTTTGTGTCCTGGACGTTGCGATAGAAACTATGTCAACCACTCCATCTTGAATGATTAGTGCCTGCTGCTGGTCTCACCATTCCCGTAGGCATGGTTTCATAGAGATGCAACGACTGGTTCGTTGAAAGCAGTTGGAATTACTAAGATTTACGAGTAACTCAGTGTTCCTTGAAGCATTCATATCGGAATGAAGTTAAAAGCTGCATTGTTTTCATCGAAAAAGGGGAAAGGATCTTAGTGTAGCTGTAATTTGATAAATCTGAACAATATTTATTGGATTCATTCACTTTATATTGATATTTGATTGTGGGATATCCGTGTATCTCCATGCCAAGGAATGGTAATAGTACTGCTTCCCTCAAACTCCTTACGACGTTATAACATTTAAGGAAGTTCCGAAAGATTTTCAAGCCTTCCGCTTCTCTGTTGATTTTCCGCACCAAGGTCATACGGATAAGTCGCATAGATTTTACTGACTTCGTTTAGCGATTTCATGTCTGATTCCTTAAGTTTCCAACCAACACTTCCTAAATTGTCTTCCAGTTGGCTAATTGTGCGCACTCCAAGTATAGGTGATGTCACCCCTCTTCGCTGGAGGAGCCATCTCAAGGCAATCTGGGACGGGCTTTTGCCTATTTCCATTCCTAACTTCTCAAGCTGTTCCACCACTTTCCATGTGACCTCGTTTTCGTGAACCTGCTCCCACATAGTTCTTCTTCCTTGCTTTACTGCATCTCCCTGCCTTGTGTTTTCCGGAGGTTCCTTCATTTCTTTCTTATATTTTCCAGACAAAATTCCACCTTTTAATGGTGACCATGGCAAAACAGCAATATTATCCTCGACAGCCATTGGTATCAATTCGTTTTCTGTTGATCTGCAAAGAAGATTATATTGTGGTTGAATGCTTTTAAATCCATCATAGCCCCTGCTCAAACATATTCCATTTGATTTCTCAAATTGCCATGCCCTGAGGTTGCTTGCACCGTAGTATCTAATCACATCATCATCAACAAGATTCTGTAATGTGCTTAGAGTTTCATCAAGTGGCGTTATTGGATCCCACGCATGTATCTGCAGAAGATCAATATAGTCTGTTTTCAATCTCTCAAGACTTTTCTTAACTGAATTCAAAATGTGCTTTCTTCCCAGTCCCATGTCATTTTTAGAGCTGCCCATCCCAAACCTTACTTTGGTTGCTATCACAAAATCATCCCTATTCATTTTATTGAGCCATTCTCCGAGTACTGATTCCGACTTTCCATTCTGATAAACGTTAGCTGTATCGATGAAATTACCCCCAGCTTCCATAAATTTGTCCATAATCTTGAATGCATCCTCCTGACCTGTAGTCCATCCAAAAGTCATAGTACCAAGACACAGTTCACTCACAATAGTTCCAGTATTTCCTAAAGTTTTGTAGTCCATATATGAAAATCCTTTTTTGTTTATGAATATTTTCTATAGCCATCTGGGCTTTTTAAGCAATAGGCAATGAGAATAGCCTTATTTAGAATTGATAAAATTAAAATTTTTACCTGGAAAATTTTTTGATGCTTCATTTCATTAAAAATGGTTGAGGGTAAATTATCGCATCTCCCTCAGGACTTCCCTTGCAATAGCAATAAACTCCTTTATATCTTCTTGAGACAGAATAAGAGCCGGCCTCAGTCTTATTGTCAGTTCCCCTGCTTTTAGGATCAAAACCCCCTTTGCGAACATTCTGTCAAAGAATTCGTCCCTTATCTTTTCTGTTCTGAGGTCAAATGCATCCATTAAGCCCACTCCTCTGGCATTTGATACCAGATTTGGAAATTCGTCACTCAGTGCGATTAACTCGTTCACAAGGATCTTTCCCATCCTTTCTGCATTCTTGATGAGGGATTCTTCCACCATGATTTCTACATATCTTTTTGCCCTTACCATATCAACTATATTTCCTCCCCATGTTGAGTTGATCCTGCTTGAAACCTTGAACACATTGTCTTTCACTTCGTCCATTCTCTCCCCTGCCATTATTCCGCATACCTGAGACTTCTTTCCAAATGAAAGAATGTCAGGCTTAATGTCATAGTGCTGGAATGCCCACCATTTGCCTGTTACACCCATACCAGATTGTACCTCATCGACCATGAAAAGTGAGTCATTTTCTCTCACCAATTTCTCAACCCTTTTGAAGTATTCCTTTCTGAACTGGTTGTCTCCACCCTCTCCCTGTATTGGTTCCATTATAAAGGCTGCAATATCACTACTAAATTTTTGAAAATTCTGTTCCATCTCTGCAATACTTCTTTCTTCCTGTTCTTCAACATCTTTCAAAACCTTCTCAGTGACAGGAAATCTTAGTTTAGGATTTGTAACCCTGGGCCAATCAAACTTAGGAAAATACATTGTCTTCCTGGGATCATGGGTATTTGTGAGGCTCATTGTATAACCGCTTCTTCCATGGAAAGCCTCTTTAAGATGCATAATTTTTGAGCCAACAACTCCCTTTTCTCCATACATCTGGTTTTTTCTAACCTTCCAATCAAACGCTGCCTTAAGTCCATTTTCAACTGCTAAAGCACCTCCAGAAATTAAGAATAAATACTTCATAAACTCAGGCGAAGTTTCTCTGGTAAACGTGTCAACAAATTCTGCCATCTGTTTAGTGTAAATGTCAGAATTTGTCACCTTGGTCAGGGCGGGTAACTTCAGATCTTCCATAAAATCCGGATCAGACATTTTCGGGTGATTGAACCCGATGGGATTAGAAGCAAAGAATCCAAAAAAGTCAAGCAAAAATCTTTCATTTTTAGAATCGTACATTCGTGTACCCTTACTTTTCTTCAGATCAAGAACTATATCAAATCCATCGGCAAGCATTCTTGTTCCAATGATACCATGCACATCTTCAGGTTTAATAACTGATTCATTCTCCATATCATCTCAAAATGAATTCAAGTATATTACCCCAGATGCCCTTTTTAACTGATTGCAAAACTTTATCTTCCATAGGCAATAAAAATTACGAAATCGAATTATTAATTACGAATATCGTAATAATTTTTTTAAAAAATAATTCATTCTTAGTGTTTATTTATGGAGTCTTAAAAATCATTGACGTTTAAAATCTTCGAGAAAAGTTTTAATTGATTGGTACTCGCAATCAGATTTTAAGTTTGATCTCCACTCCAGGATGGTCCCTTTATGTTTTTGGCTACATCTTCCAGTATTTCAATATCTTCCCGATCCATTTTCCAGCCCATGCTACCTGAATTGTCCTTGACATGTTCAGGATTGGAAGCTCTTGGAATGGGGAAAACAAAATCATACTTTGACTGAAACCAGTTTAAAACTACCTGCGGAACGGACTTTTTTCCGTATTTACTCTCGATTTTCTTCATTAAATCATTCATTTCAGGAGTCTGATGTGTTAAGAGACCGTGGGCCAGAGGATAATATGCAAGAATAGCTATTTTATTTTCTCTGCAGAAAGGCACAATTTCGCTTTCTATGTTTCTATGTGCAACATTGTAATTCATCTGTGTAGAAGATAATTCATATTTCTTAAGAGTTGAAACCGCATCTTTTGTTTGCTGAATGTTAAAATTACTTATTCCGATGTGTCTGATCTTTCCCTGTTCCACAAGGTATTCCATGGCTCTTAATGCCTCCTTCACCCTTTCCGGTTTTCCGGAAAAATGCAACTGATACAGATCTATATATTTCATGTTTAGTTTTTTCAGGCTTCTTTCACATGACTTAATAACGCCATCATAGGAAAAGTGAAGGGGCCAGACCTTTGTTGCAATGAAAAGATCACCTCTTTCAAATCCATCCGTAGCTTTTGCAACCAGTGGCTCTGTTTCGTATATCTCTGCTGTATCGATAAAATTAATCCCGGAATTAATTGCAGTCTTAATAGCTTCAATCTTCATCTCTGAGTTTGAGCGATATCTCATAATCTTTGCTGGTACTATCCATTTGAAGTCATAATAAGTACCCACTCCCATAGGACTGACAGTCGAGTCGGTACTTCCAAATATAATCCTGTCCATTACAAGTAGTTATTTACTATTGACTTAATTTAATTTTCCTTATTTTAGAATAACTTTTACGCAATATTAAGAATTACAGACTATGGTTCATTCTTAACTATATTGAACAAATTAACTGTAAGTCTGTAGTTTTCCCTGAGCCACCTTCTTTTTTCTTTCCAATCTGGAACTATATTTTCCACTGAATTCCAGAATCCGGAGGAATGATTCCTGAATCTTGTGTGGCAGAGTTCGTGAGCTACAACATAATCAACCACTTCTGGTGGTACTGAGAATAGCATTCTTGTAAATCTCAACACGTTTCTTTCATTGCACGTTCCAAATACTGTTGTGGAATTTCCCAGTCTAATTTCCTTATATTTGAAACCAAAATCACTGCTCATTTCTATCACCCTTTTCCTCACCACCTGTTCGATCAGATTAAAAATATAATCCACTGGAGAATTGTCATTTGATCTGGGATTTCCGATATAAAGAAATTCTCCATCTAGGATGGTATTTTCATCTGGTGAATTCACTACTTCCCTTTCCCTTCCAAGTATTATTATTCTGTTTGTATTTTTCAGTCCCACATTTCTGAGGTATTTTTGTATCTCCAGATGGTAATTAACCGTACTTTCCATCCAAATCTTATGTCTGTCCATAAAATTTGAAATTTCATTTTTGGATAACTTAAGTGGAACCTTAAGAACGAATTCGCAATCTTTTGAGAACTTCAAGTTTATGGACTTCCTTTTTTCCCTGATCACTTGAACTTTCAATCAAGAGAAAATTACTTTTTGCTAATTAACCAATTTCATCTTCTATTGGAAAATTTCAATCCTCTGTCAGTACTCTCAGCATCAGTTCCTTATATTTTTTGTAAACCTCTATTCCTTTTTCTGTTATGCTCACAGATATTCCAGGGCCATTCTTCCGGAGAACACTTCGAATACTTATAAGTCCATCCCCACTCATTTTTTCCAAGTGATTGCTCAGGCTCCCCTTTCCACAGGATGCCACAAGCTGCAGTTCCCTGAAATTCATTTTTTTGTTTATTGCAAGTGCGATTAAGATGATCACTCTTGGAACAGACTTCATTGATGGCTCATTCAGTTCCTTTCCAAGATCAGTAAGAGAATCCATTCCATAATTTCCATCACCCTTCAGAAATCATCCCTCTCTGCTTTTTCACCAACTGCTCTCATTTCTTTTCTATAATCAAACAGGGACTTGGTTCCCGCTATTATCCATCCAAAACAGGCAATAAGCCATGCATCAGAGCTTAGATTGCTTTGGACATTGACTACTAAAGAGAATAAAGAAATCGCGTCGCTTAAAATGTATGTTCCAATTGCAATGTAACCTTCAATTTCGATTCGCCCATATGTTACCGCCATCTGCTTGCTTACAAAAATGATTATTATCAGAAGTATGAAGAAAACGAGAACAAAGACGTAAACTGAATCAAAATAACCAAAACCCAAAACAAGAGATACGCTTATAGAACCCCAGAGCAGTGCGTATGCTAAACGTTTAGAATTCTTTTCCTTCTTTCTACTTTTCGAATTGTTTTTCAAATCAAAAATCACGGAAACTCTCTCAAACAGAATGATCGTTATATAAAGAGCGCAGAAAGTTACCAGAGAATACACAATCGAATAAGTTGCCAGGAGTAAAATAGGGTTTTTTATCAAGTTTATTGGATAGGGGGCAAAAACGTAGACTGCAAAAGCAAAACCCCAGAGAATGAAATATTTTCCCCAAACCTTTTTCAGAATCTTGCTCTCCATTTTCGTAACATATTTGCTTAAATCTGAAAAGGAACGAAATTTATCAATTTGTGATTCATTTTTCAAATTCGTCTTGCCTCCTCTATTGATCTGTACCTTATCTTTCTGATTAAGATTATTGATATAATGAGGAGGATAAATATCCATGCAAGAAGCGAAAATATAAACCAAATGGGATTCGCCAGAGTTCCTGTTCCTGTTGCCAGATTCAGTGGAAGGCTCTTTCCGTAGAAGAATTGATATGCCAATCTAAGGATATCATTGAATGGACTGCCGTAAACGATCCAATTCGGCAATCCAAGGTTTAAGGTAGTTAATCCAAAGGCATAGGCCAGCATCTGAGGAATGGCTATTATAAAGGAAATATTCTTTAGACCAAGATAGTTGTTGGCCAGCAATACGAGGCTGACGCCAACAAGAAACATAAACAGACCTGTAATCAAAAGCAAACCCAAAAAAAGTAGAATCTGCTGCGGGTAAATACTGAACCCAGCCCTCAAAGAAAATAATTCGGAACTCAGTAAAAGTACTATTGATCCTATTACAAGATTAACTACAATTGTAGGAGTAATGAGGTCAACCATATATTTTGTTGGTTTGAGTTTAGTGAATTTAGAGGTGTATACCAGAGATGCATTTGCATAATAGACAGAATTAGCTACTGAAATAGATACGGTTGTTGAGGAAAGCAAGTTTATAAAGGCAATCCATCCCGCAGAATATTCCATCGCAGATCCAGTTGATGAAAATGAACCTGGAGAGTTAAAAACATATGCTCCCATAACTATCCAGAACATCATGAATCCTACTCCCCAACCCCACAAGGATTTGTTGAATGCCAGTGCTTTGAAATAGTACTTTTCGATCAATTATTCCACCCCATCAAGCAGGGAATTCAGACTTGGAGCAGAGGATATTTTTACTTTACCTCTTCCAAATGTTACTGAATAGATGCCAAAACTTGTCTTAATAACTCCAAGATTCCCGGACTCTTCACCAGGGGTTATATAGAGTGAATCGAGCATTGAGAGATCATATTTTCCATACAGCTTCCCCTCTATAATAAAACACATTTTCCAGTTGCTAAGTTTGGAAAGTAGATCCAATTCGTGTGTATTCATTAGAACTTCAGAGTCCAAAGCCTTGATATGTCTGATCAGGCGAATCCTCCTCCCCTGGTCGATATTGTCAAAAGGCTCATCAAGAAGAACAGTCTTAGGAGAAAAGGAAAGTGCAAGAATATTTCCAACCATCTTTTGCTCACCGGAACTTAGCTGGTATATTCTCTTAGCTAGGATATCTTTAAGATCAAATTCGGAAATTAGATTCAAAGGCTCATCCGGTTTGTACCCTTTCAATTTTGAATACAAAGATATAATATCATAAACCGTAACATTGATTAAACGATAAACATCCGAAAGATTTGTTGAAACCCCAGTTTCCCCTGATATATTTCTCACATTTTTCCCATTTAAGAGAACCTCTCCATTCAATGCATTAACGAGGCCAAGTATCACCTTGATAAGAGTTGTTTTGCCGGATCCGTTCGAACCAATGACGACAACCTTATCACCATCAACATTAAGATTAATGGACTCCAATGCTTTTTTTCCGCCCTTAACGTCATAACTGACATCTACCGCGTTCAGGTTTATCATTAAATATGTATTTAGACCGGTTTATTTAACCGTGAAAAGAGTCCAAATTTTGAACCACTCCAATTAAACTTCAAAAAATAATTAATTTCAGCTCTGTGGATGATGATATTCTTAATGAGTTTTTCAAATTTTGATTTGGCGACTATGCTTTTATCAGGATTGCAGATTACCAGATTGATCATTCTCCTTTGAATGTTAAAGAATCAATATCTTATTGTTGTTAGAACTATTTCAATCCCGTACTCCCGTTAAGAAATTCGTCAATCAGTTTTCCCACTTTCCCAGGATTTTCTCTGAATGGCACATGGCTACTTCCCTTTACAACATGGAACTCAGAGTTACTGAACTTATCAGAAAGCGTCTTCCCATATTGGACATTGAAGATTTCATCATCTTCTCCCCAGATAAATGAAATTGGAAAGATCGCTTTTTTAACCGTTTCTTCACTAATATCCAGATCAGATTGCTTTGAATTTGCCATGGCACCTGCTATGAGTTTTAACATATCAGGATTCAATTCAGAAAATTCGCTGAAAAGCCTTGATACACTCTGTGAAAAATTCTGATCAGTGGTTTGAAGTCCTCCAAATGAATCTATCAGGACGCACTTCTCAGGCAGTTTGTATTTTGTAGCCAGTTCCAAGGAAATCCAACCTCCCATGGAACTACCGATCAAGTGATATTTATCGATTTTCAAATGTTCCATCAACTCGTATATGGCATCGCACTGTATTCTGATCAGTTCACCTATACTGGAAATATTAGTGGTTACCTTTGGAGCTGGACTATTACCATGTCCAAAGAGATCTATTGCTACAATGCCGAAACTATTGTCTAAATGCCCAACTAATCCGTTCCAGATATCCGAAGAAGCTGTGAATCCATGAATTAGAACTAGAGTGAAATCTCCTTCCTTAAGCTTATAGGATAACTCTCCCCATGAAGTCTCGAAAAGATATTGTTTCATTTTTTGTTATTAGTACCATCTTAATTATTATTCTCTTTCAGCCTGCATTGATCTCAATCTAAATCCCCAATTTCCTCTGCATTTAATAGTAGATTTCGGTAAATTTCCTCATATGAATTGTAAGTAATCTCAATAGTATATGCATCTAAAAGATTATTATGTCATTCCCATAGGGTGATTATGCTAAACGAAATGAATGAGAGCGAATTGAAGTCCACACATTTAAAAATCACTGCACTCTCTTCTGGTGGAGGCTTTCTGGACGGATATGATCTTGGTATAATCTCAGTGGCTGTACTCCTCCTAAAGCCAGAATTTCTTTTGAGTTCATTAGATGTGACACTTCTGTTAGGTTCCACCTTACTCGGAATGGTGTTTGGGGGTATTTCTGGTGGACTTTTAGCTGATAGGAAGGGACGAAAATATCTTTATATGTGGGACATGCTACTTTTCATCGCATTTACTGTTTTGGCTGCCATCTCGACGTCATTTGCAGAAATTTTGGTCTTCAGGTTATTGCTGGGTGTGGCAATAGGAGTGGACTATGCAATCAGCCCCACTATAATTTCTGAATACGCGCCTGCGAAGCAACGAGGTAAATTGCTCACAATCAACGGCGTTTTCTGGTTTATAGGCGCAGCGTTCTCATATTTTGCGGGTTTTCTTTTCTCGCAGTTTGGTGATCTGGGATGGAGAATAATGTTCCTGGTAGGAATTATCCCAGCTATTATGATACTTGTTTTGCGTTCAAATGTTCCAGAATCTCCAAGATGGCTAATCAGTCAGGGAAAGGTGAATGAAGCAAAAGTGTCCTTTAAAGCAGTTGTTGGGAATGATCCCGGAGAATATGAAACTGGTCAAAGCAATCATCATTTAAAGGATCTTTTCAATAAAAGGTATATTTTCAGCACTATCTTCGTTCTTACATTCTGGTTCATTCTGGATGCAGCAACATATGCAATTGCACTTGAGGGACCAACAATTCTCGAAACCGGTTTTGGATTAAGTGTCAGCGGTGCATCCGGGTATGCATCCATAATCGCAATGCTAGCTGTAATTGGTGCTTTTTTGACTTTTGTTTTTATAGACAGATCTGGAAGAAGATTTGTCACTCTTGTAGGTTTTGCAGGAATGACCATCACACTCGTACTGGCCGCCTTATCGCTTATTGATTCATTGGGAGTGTTTATCTTCCTCATAATCATCGTCTTTTTTGAAATTCTCGAAGAATTTGGACCGGGAATAACAAGTTTAGTCTATCCACAGGAATTATTTCCAACAAGCTTAAGATCGACTGCACAGGGGCTTGGGACTACTGTAAGTCGTATAGGCGCTTTAGTAGGAATTTTCTCATTCTCGTATTTCTCGTCCATCTATGGATATGGAGGAGGGCTAATTTTCCTGGCAGGGTTGTCATTAATTGCGCTCATATTTACATTAGCTTTCAAAATTGAACCAAAGGGAAAAACATTGGAAAATTTAACAGAATAATTTTTATTTTCGCCCCAGTTCCTTAAGCACAAGATCTGGTCTGTCCGATGCGATTGCATCAACACCAGCTTCTATCATTTCTTTTATCTCCTTTTCCCCGTTCACTGTCCATACATTAATTCTGATCCCCTTATTGTGGCAGAGGTCGACATAATTCTTATCTATCCCTTTATAATATAACGAAATCGTATCTGTCAGGCATGAGTTTGCAGCAATTTCGGGCGACGGAGGAATGTCTGTCATCAGGAGCGCAGTGGTGAGATCTGGAAATTCCTTTTTCAACTTAAGAATGACCCAGTGGTCAAAACTTATTATTGCAACTCTCTTCAACAATTTACTGTTTCTTTGAAGCAGTTTGGAAATTTCATTTGTGGTGTTACGCGACTTCAGTTCTATAATCAGGGCTATAGTTGTGGAATCCAGAACTTCCTGCAATGTTGGAATGAATCCATCCTCACCGATCTTAATCTTCTTAATTTCGTTCAAATTAAGTTCAGAAATTTTTTCATCCACTCCAGCAATTCTTTTCAAATCCGGATCGTGAATAACAACCAGTTTCATATCCTTAGTCAGGTGAACATCACACTCAATTGCATCAGCGCCTAACTTCTCTCCGTTTATGAAGGCTTCAATCGTATTCTCAAATGCTAGTCCAGCGCCACCACGATGTGCAATAACCATTATATTTGCTTTTTCCTGATGCATCTTAAACAATATTCCTAATGTTTTTTATTCTTATACCAATAATTTCTATACGATTACATAGATGGAATACCGACAGGAATTTGAAACAATACATCTTTTCATATATCTTCACGCAATAATTAAAGTAATTCCTTTTCATTTGTTACAAGCCCTAAATTACCCAAAAAGTACACCTTAAATAAAAAAATTAATTGGCTGAATGAAATTTACCATATCAGTATTTTTTCAATATCAGTTTTTTGAAGTTTTGAAAATTCCTTGAAGTTTTCTTCAAACTTTTCATGGTTTTTCGGAGGTATTGATCCTCTGAAATTGGACGGTGAGTGGGGATCAATCGCTATCCTCCTTCTTATCTCCTGTTCTCTTGCGTTACCCTTCCAGATCTGTGCCCACGAAAGGAAAAATCTTTGTTCCGGAGTAAAACCATCAACTCTCTTTCTCATGGCAGGTTCTTTAGCCAATCTTCTTTGCAGAGCTTCAAAAGCAATGGTGACACCTCCAAGATCTGCAATATTTTCGCCAAGTGTAAGCTTTCCATTTACGTGAAGTTTAGGAAGGACTTCGTCTGCTTCATACTGTTCCACAACCCTTTGAGCCTTTTCTTTGAAATTATCAGCATCTTTTTCCGTCCACCAGTCTCTGATATTACCATCGGCATCAAATGTTCTTCCCTGGTCGTCGAATCCATGTGTAATCTCATGAGAAATCACACCTCCAATTCCACCATAATTTACTGCATCATCCATGTCCTTATCAAAAAACGGTGGTTGTAGAATCCCCGCTGGAAACACAATTTCATTCTCTGTTGGAGAAAAATACGCATTCACAGTTGGAGGTGTCATATACCAGAGTTCCCTGTCAACCTTCTCGTTTACCCTTGAGGTTGATCTATGGAATTCAAAAATTTCTGATCTCATGACATTTCCTACAAGATCCTCAGGATCAACTTTGATTGGGGAATAGTCTATCCACTTGCTCGGAAAGCCTATTTTTGGCCTGAACTTTGAGAATTTTTCAAGAGCTTTTTGTTTTGTTTCTTCAGTCATCCAGGATAAATTTTTCAGTCTTTCAGCAAAAACTTCCCTGATATCGTTTACCATTGTTTCCATTCTTTCCCTAGCATCTTGGCCAAATTCTCTTTCCACATACAGCTGGCCCAATGCTTCCCCAATACTTCTGTCTACAATTTTAACAGCTTTTTTCCATCTTTTTTCAGGTTCAGCCTGACCCATCAACTTTCTATTGAAGAAATCAAAGCTCTCCATTTCAGCTTTTTCGTGAAGATATGGAGCAGCGAAATGTAACACATTCCATTTCAGGTAGGACTTTATTTCTTCTATGGGGTATTTTCCTAGAATTTTTCCAATGCCCTCTATAACTTCAGGTTGTCCCACTACAATATACTCGCTCTTGGGGACTTCGGCCAATTCCAAATACCTGTTTAAATTTAAAATTTCAAATCTGCTGTTTAGTTCATCCCTATTTATCCTATTGTAGTTTTTCTCTGTATCTCTCAGATCTGCCTGCGGTCTATTAATGGTCGCTATTTCATTTTCTATCTTCAGAACAGAGTTTGCGTGGGTTTCAGCCTGATCTTCCTTGAATCCATACATTGCGAACATCTTCTTGATGTGTTTAAAGTAATACCCCTTGATTTCAGTGAAATTATCACTTAAGTAGTAATCCCTGTCAGGAAGAGACAGCCCTCCCTGATAAATATAAAACGAATAAATCGAACTATTTTTTTCATCGGCCATAGAATATGGAGCAAATAGGGCAGATATTCCGTGAGAATGCAATAAATGCACAACTTTTGCCATATCCTCTTTATTTTTTGTTTCATCAATCAACTCCATCAGGTTCTTAATGGGGTTAAATTTCACATTTTCCATTTTTTCCCTATCCAGTACTGAAAGGTAAAAGTCTCCCACCATCTTTTCTATACTGCTCTTTTCGCGCTTCGAAAAAGCGCACTCTTCAAGTATTTTTCCAAGTTTATAAATATTGGAATCTTCCAATTCATTGAAAGCCCCCCATCTAGACTTATCTTCGGGAATTGGATTGTTATCAATCCATAGGCCATTAGCAAACCTGTAGAAGTCCTTGAAAGGATCTGCAGACCTGTCCATATTTTTGACCGAAAAACTTGTGTTCTTGGGAGCCTCGTCAAAATTTATCTTCTCTCTTGTTCTATCAACAACCATTTTTTCTCATGGCTTACTTACATTATAATATTTATCCTAAAGTGAGGGAAATTATGAGATCAACCCAGAAAAATAACAGATCCATATTTTTTATTTCCCTAAGGATACGTCACTTCTTGCATTGATGGTGATAACTTGGTTATAATTTGAAAAATTCACAATTTCAAGTTTGAATTTCTGGAGTGGGGGCAAAATGAATTTTTCCTTTTTCCTGATAGAGGAACTTATATGAAAGTGCTCCAAGCGTTCCACCGATAATTGGTGAAACCCAATATATCCACTGATAATACTTTCCATTCAGCAGAATTCCTGAAAGGACTGCAGGCCCAAAAGATCTTGCTGGATTCATAGATCCACCGCTCACTGTGACAAGTAAAAAAATCATAATTGATACATAGATACCAATTACAATTGCTATTATGGCCGTGTTATCAGTTCTTGAAGTGATACCCATAATTGTCCATAGGAAAAAGAAGGTCATTATAAACTCACCAGCAAATGCTATCCATGGTCCTCTTGATCCTGGTATAGTGGCGCCAAACTGAACGGAATTAGCAACGTTGTAACCAAAGAGAAGTGCTACGGTTGCAGAAGCCAATACTGCACCAATGAGTTGGCTTATTATGTATGGAAGCACATATTTGCCTGGAAATCTTCCAACAACAAACATTGCAATGGTTACCGCGGGATTAACATGACCTCCTGATATACTTGCAGCTGCCATGATACCGATAGAAATCCCGAGTCCAAATGTGATCGCAAGATAGAATAATGTGGAGGGATTGAGTGTCTGATTAAACGCTGCGATAAAAGCAACAATGCTTCCAGGTCCAAATAGCACAAAAATATATGTTCCAACAAGTTCTGCTAACGATTTCCTAACGATGCTTACCATTTATTGGAGCACATATTTATAGGTTATAATAATATTTTTAACTTTATTTTTTACTTAAATATAGAATTATTCACGAATTTTGAAAAATTTGCTTTTCACAGAAACAAACCGATAAAATGTATGAAATTCAGCTAACCAAATTATCATTCTTTTATTTTTTGCCCACATATACTCCATCAATTTTCATATTGAATGAAAGTAGGCTAAACCTATATCGCCTGACTTAATCGTCCAGTTGGAACAATGCAGGAAAAACCCACAATGTCAGAAGAATGTTGGTATAATGGTAAAGGTTATAGCTTTTCTTCATTATCTAAATGTCATGGAAAAATACTTACTGGAGTTCGATCCACAGTCGGACGCTGCTTATATACACATGATCAAAGGTAAGATTTCCCGAACCGTAGAATTGGACAATTTCACTTTTCTTGATCTTGACAAGGATAACAGAATTTTAGGGATGGAAATTCTCAATTTCTCGAGCAACAAGGTCAATATCAGCCAACTAATAACTAAGCAAATTGGGAATGTGCTATCGACCGTAAAATGATATTCAACTATTCTGTGCATTCTATAGTTCGCATTCGTGAATGGTGTAATTTACAATCCAGAAAAATTTATCCAGATTGAATAACTGAGGATAGCGTTCAAGGAGATTGATACATTGGCATTACGATCTACTAAGAGGTTAATAGAATACCTTTAATTATTTTGAGGGGAATTACTATGCATGCCCACTTCGATTAATCAATTAATTTCTGAAGATGTAGAAGCCCTGATTGAAGTGGCTAGGGAATCATGGAAGTGGGTATACGCAGGGATATACAGTGAGAATTATATTGAAAGCTGGATTAGGGAGAAATATTCTAGGGAAAAACTGTTAATTGAAATAATAAAGTCTCAGTCTGGAATTGATATAATTCTCCTCGGTTCTTTTGTAAAATCAAAGTTAGTAGGGTTTATCGAATTAAAGATAGGTTCTAACAAATCTGAATTACTCCGCTTATATCTGAAACCAGAATACACACATAGGGGGATAGGAAAATTATTGCTGTTGGAGGCAGAGAAAATTATGAAGAAAAAAGGTATAGCAGAATGCAGATTATATGTTCACCAACAAAATGATATTGGCGTATCGTTCTATAAGAAGAATGGGTTCGAAGTTAAGGATAATTATGGGGACGATTTCATGATGGAAAAGAAATACAATTCTTAGCAATAAAAAAAATAGATATACATAGGGAGGTCTTCTTTCCCCCATTATCTATAAATAAATTCTAAGTAGCACAGGAAGACTATTACAACTTTATTAGCAGGAAAGTCACTAAACTCACGCTGTGAATGAATTTCTAAACATTCTCACAGGCCAGAAGAATACTGTAGTTAATGTGAGAAATTTATCTCTCAATGAGGAGGAAGAAAGACGTTGCAAAGTTAATTGGTTTGTTTTTGGATATGTTGGAATGCGATTAGGAATAAGACTTGCTTATAGGTATAAATTGAGCCTGCTGATGGTGTCTCATTCACTATTCATAACCCAAGGTCGAGAATAGATATAGAAATGTCTATATTACGTGTGTAAAACCTATAATGACCAGCAAAATCATAACTATAATATAGCCTCGAAGGAACCAGAACACAACTTTGACACCTCTATTGAACTTTATCCTTTCCACAGGTATTTTGTTATAGTCCTCCAGTCCCTGGGAAACCATGAATTTGTGAAGTTCCTCCCCGTTCTCAACAATCTTTTCATTGTTTTTATCAGACATCTAGATCATCTCCATTTCATAACATCTCGACAAGATGGTTGAATAACGTGGGAAGTGCCACTGATAAACCATAAAGTGCATTCATCGATATCAAAAACCCAATTATAGAAAAACCGATTATGTTTTGCCATCTTTTGTTTACCATTTCGCCCATCACTCCCTTATCATTTAGCAGTAACAGAAGAAATAGCATAGCAGCAGGCATGAAAATCGTTGCTATTACCTGTACCGTTAAATTGAGATAACCAAGCGGTGCATTTGGGATAAGAGTTATTCCTGCGGCCACTGCAAGTGCTATAAAACTTGGAACGTAAAAAAGAACTCCTTCTCTAGCAGGGAGATTTATGCTCTTTTTCCAGCCAAATGCCTCGCTCATAGCCCACGATGTACTCGCAGATATTGCAATTGCAGCTATGAAACCAGCTTCTACCAAACCTAGCGCGAAAAGCTCCATGGGGAAAGTTCCGACCTTTGCTGCAAATATCCGCAAAATGTTATCGATCCCGAGAGTGCCGGTAGGGTCTGAACCAAACACAGTTGATCCAGTAAGGATTATTATTGCGATAGCCACTATCACCATTACCGTTGACCCAATTAATGTGTCTCTCTGCCCGAATTTGATATCATCCTTCGTTAGCCCCTTGTCCACCACAGATGACTGCTGAAAAAACAACATCCACGGGGCTATAGTTGTGCCAAGATTTGCGAGTAAAACATAGATAAACAGCGAGCCAACTCCTCCAGCTATCTTCCACGTGGCAAAACTGCGTAAAATATTTACTATTGGTGGATGAGGTAGAAAGAACAACAATGGAACAAAGATGAGGTTGAAGATGGCTATGAAAAGCGAGAACCTTTCCCAAGTATAGTATCTCAAAAACAGCTGTATCAATATTACGAGTGAGACGAAAATGATGACAGAAATTATACGAGGCAACCCAAAAATCGCCATTCCCACTGTTATTCCTATAAATTCAGTTATAAGCGTAAGGAAGTTGGCGATGACCAAATCTCCCAGTGAAAAAGTTCCCCAGAATTTACCATAGCGCTTCCATATCATCTCAGCATGCCCCCTATGAGTAACTGCTCCTAACCTCACCGTCATTTCTTGCACAAAATATGCCATAGGAAGCATTAAAATCATAAATGGGATGAAGAAACCAATCCCAAATATTGAACCAGTCTGGGCATAGGTTATGACTCCCCCAGCGTCATTGTCAGCGATCATAACAAGGATACCGGGACCGATTAGCATGAAGAAAAGCTCTAGTCTCGAAAGACGCGTATGTTTTTCCCTGTGGTATGCTATATGAAGTCTATCCTCTGTTCTGTACTTCAGGTCCGGCGGCAATTTATTAAGGTCGTATTCTACATTAATTGATTCGTGTTCAGAAATATGTTTTTTCCATGATGACATCTCAAACTCCTCCCGTGTTTATCGTTGAATAAAAGTTCCCAAAAGAATTTATGATACTTTGTGCAATAGCTGACAAAGTTCCATAGCTATGAAATGAAGCGAAACACTCAGAAAAATGGCGGATAGAAGAAGCAAAAAGAATTCTTGAATGGGAATAGAGAATTATTACTTGGTGGTTCGTCAGCTATCCCTCCCTTTTTATCAGTCATTTTTTATTCGCCTAGCAGACAGGAAGCACTTTATGTAATTTAAATGTTCTTTGGATGCGCAATTATTTTGCCTTGTGTTTGTCTGCAATTTCTCGCTTTAGGGCTTGGTATTGGTCTTCATTTTCGGCTAACTGGTCTTTGAGATCTGCTATGATGGTTTCTGGGAGTTTTCCATTTCTCTCTCGATATTCCCGAATGAGGTAATTGAGTATCTTTGACACTCCCGTGTGTGTGATAGTTCCTGCACTATGGCTATGTTGTCTTCCTCTACTTTGAATGAAGTAGTTGCGTGCATTTATTCACCCCTCCTTGCTTCGCAATTCCCCCCTCTTTTTGCCTTCATTCGTCATTGTTCGGGTCTTCGACCCTCACCCGTGCTGACTGCTACGCACCACCCGTGTCGACCCGTGTGGCTCATTCGCTACACTCATTCGGGGTTCACTTTGTTCACCCTGCTCCGCTCGGTCGGGAGGGGGGTTCGCAGACCTGCCCTAATTTTTTGATAGCGTAATAATACGGACAGGTCTTTGCGACAAACTTCTTAAAAAGAAGTTTGAACAAGAAGGAAAGAATACTACATCAATTTGCTAATTTGTAATACGATACCACAAAACTTAAATAACAATTTGCTATCTACGTTGTGATAACAATGCCTAAGATTGGAATTTATGTAATGCCGGATTTTGATTTATCTTCAATAGAGAATAGATTTTACAGCGCAAAGAGCTTGATACCAAAAGGACAAAAGAAATTTAAGCGAGGGACTTTCTCGGAATATTTAGGCTTCCAAAAAGTTGTGAGTTCAAGTCACTACATCTCCTCACTTAAACTTTATGGATTCATAGAAACAGGTAACGAAGAAATCACAATAACAGACCTTGGCGAATTAATTCTTTATGGCAATGATGAAGAAAAACGAAAAGCAAAAGAAAAAGCAATTAGCAATCTACGTTTAGTTAGTGACTTGCGAGCGAGGTATGGTGATGACTCGTCGGACACACAAATTAGGGCATTTGTAAAAGATGTGGCGAATGTTTCTTTAGCGAATTTACAAAATGCAGTGGAGCATGTAGCCAAATTCTTAAATACGCATAAGGAATATCTCAAAGGAAGTGGTGTGAAACCAATGGCAACAAGTTCAGATCCCATAAACAAAAATGTCGACAGCGAAAGTAGTTTAAATGCCACAGTTAAAGTTAGTGAGTGGGAAGAAATATCGTTCAAGAACATAAAGGTCTCATGGAAAAGTGAAGAATTTAATGATGCAAAAACTCTAACAAGTGCACTAGAGAAGCTTTTGGAATTATGGTTTCAACTCAATAAACCTAACAAGAAACAAGAAGAAAACTCTATCGAACAAAATAAGTAAAAATGTTGCCCCCGTAGCACAATGGATATGCAGGATCTGCGGTAAGATTCGGGACTGGGTTCAATTCCCAGCGGGGGCTTTCTACTCGGGTATCACATGAAATTATATAATCTCTTCGCACAAGTCTACAAAGTGGGGCGGAATAATGACAGTGACCTATATGGTTGAACTTGGTGAAAATATATGACAGTATGTGTAAAGATGTCTGACAATGTATATTCAAAACTCAAATGGTTAAAAAACAGGTATCAGGCAATTAAAGAAGAGGATTTGACTTGGGATGAGTTTATCAAGTCCGTCGTAGAAGATAACTTATTATTAGCCTATTATTTGAAAAGAAAAGTTCCTGACCTGAGTATAGAATCAGCACAAGCTTTTCTCTTGGGGTTATATTTCTCATTAGATCAAATAATTGATGACGACCGTAGAATGTTGATAGAGCGATTAAATAACCTTAAAGGTGATTAAGTTGTGTGAATGGTGTAGATTGATTGTTAAAGGAGAACAAGCAATTTGTAAGTGTAATTGCAGTGAAAAGATAAGTTCAGGGAAATTGTATTACAGTAAAGAGAGAGAGCTGTTAAAATGTATGAGTTGTGGTCATTATAACGACGCTCCGAAGACAACTTCTGATTATGTAATTGCATTGCATAATCTACAAAATAAGCGTAGATAAGTATCTATAATGTTTCCACTGCATAGTTTTTTAATTAATGCCACTATTCGACTAACTTAATGAATGCCAAAAAAGAACTTATTGACATTACCAGAACGTCAAAGAAAGGAACATCGTTAAGAATTACCTTACCCAAAAGAATATTGGAGCTACAGAACACATTTCTTTAAGAATAAATTCTCATGGGCTGAAACAAATTAGCACAGGGCAAATATTAAAGAAGAGTAAACTTGGTAAACCCTCGAAAACCTCACAAGGATACACTTTAGAGGTCGGGGAAGATAGTCTAAGCCAAAAGGTCTAAATTATTCTCTCAATCGGGTAAATTAGATAAAAGTATAACTTATACATATTTAATTACGCAATTCTCCACACATCTTTTAATTAAATAATCGACTCGATATCTATATACCTGAAAAATAGATTTGCTTAAAAAATTAAGTGGGCCCGACCGGATTTGAACCGGTGACCTCCGCCGTGTCAGGGCGACATCATAACCAACTAGACTACGAGCCCTGCTTTCCTGATATGTACCTACATAATTAGTTTTTTTATGAGTGTTGCA